>CAMYLW010000059.1:1304-16939 GCA_947259475.1 Thermodesulfobacteriota bacterium | reverse complement strand
CCGCGGATATGAACGTCCTTCCGGGCGTCCTCGGGGCTTGAAACCTGCGCCGTACTGTTCAAGTACGCCTCGGATTCAACCCCCTGCGGTTGCCCGGTGGCACGCCTATCTTCACGGTCTCGCGACACAGATTCATGAATTAGCCGGGCTCGCCCGTCTTGAGTTCATAACTGGATCGGATCAAGTGGCTGGTGCTGGGAGGCCAGGGCAATGTTGAGTCGTTCCCGCATGTGGTGATCGAGTAGGCCAGAAAAGGTCTTCGAGACCATTTCTGAGGAATTGTTGGTTTCGCTCATGTGGGCCAGGACTACTTCTTGCAGATTTTCGCTGAATACCCGGCTGAGAACATCCACCGACTGTTCATTGGAAAGATGTCCGATGCGGCTCTTGATCCGTTGTTTCACCGGCCAGGGATAGGGGCCGTTCTTCAGCATTTCCATATCATGGTTTGCCTCCAAGATCAGCACGGAGCAGTGCTCGAGATGTCGATACACCAGTTTGGTAGCCGCACCCAAGTCAGTGCAAACCCCTATTTTCACCGAGCCGTTCGCCAGGGTAAACCCTACTGGGTCGACGCCATCGTGTGAGATAGCGAAAGGATGAATGGTAACATCTTCAATGCAGAAGCTCTTTCCGGTGACAAACTCTTCTCTCTGATCTAGCCGCCCCACCGAATCCGGTAGATGTTTATAGGTTTGTTTGTTCAGATAGACCGGCAGTTCATATCGCCGTGATAGGGTGCCCACGCCGCGAACATGATCGACGTGCTCATGGGTCACCACAATACCATCCAGGTCTTTCGGGCTGGCACCAACACTGAGCAGCCTCCGCTCTATCTCCCGAGCACTCAAACCACCATCAACCAACAAACGCGCCCTCTCCGTGGCAACATAGGTGCTGTTACCCCGAGAACCACTGGCTAATACGGACAGTTTTATGCCCACCTCATCCCCTGTTTACAGGCCAGCCCAATTAACAGGCTGGGTTAAAATCCGAATTTGTTTGGTGCTTGGTGCTTGGGATTTGGAATTTCCGCTAGGCTCGGCGGAAAGCCGAGCCTAGCGGCCAGTGTGTCCAAACCCTCCTTCGTTCCGGTCGGTCTCGTCCAGGTCTTCCCTCAGATCCCACTGGGCCCTGTAAACTTGACTGATAATCATTTGGCCAATTCTGTCGCCCCGGTGGATGGTGAAGGACTTCTTTCCCAAGTTGATCAGCGCCACCTTAATTTCTCCCCGGTAATCGCTATCTATGGTTCCGGGTGCATTGATCACCGTCAGACCGTGATGTATAGCCAATCCACTTCGCGCTCGTATCTGCCCCTCGAAGCCTGCAGGAATGGCCACAGCTAACCCGGTTGGGACCAAGGCGACCTCTTGAGGTTGGATGGTCAAGTCTCCATCTATTGCAGCAAAAAGATCCATGCCGGCTGCCCGATCACTCATATATTGAGGGAGTGGCAGATCTGCATCAAGCTCCCCCCGCACGCGGCGGATGGGGATGGAGAGAAGGCCACTCTTGGGATCTGTACTCGGGTTCACCGATTCACTCATGGAAAAGTTCTAAACAGTAAAGTGTAGGAGTATTGGAATAACGAAAGATATCAAATTGCAGGCAGCAAATCTCAGAGTGTCAGGTGTCAGGGGTAATTCAGGTACCAGGTGTCAGGGGTCAGGGGTAAAAAGCACAAGTGCTGAAACCTGTCGAAGATCCCGTCTGAAGCGAAGCGGCAGCGGGTAACGGGGCTAGGGTCAGTTTTCATCAAAGGTCTAAGTAGGTTTGGTCTACATCGAGCCCATTCACCTGCCCCAGAAGTACCAGGGACATGACCTCTGGCTGAAAAATCTGCTGAGCTAGAGCCTGAATATCCTCCACCGTAACCCGTTCAAGATCAGCCTCTATTTCCTCATAGGTCACGAAACGGTTGAAGATCATTTCGTTCTTGGCCAGACGGCTCATGCGATTGTCGGTATTTTCCGCGGCCAGGTAGATTCCGCCTTTGATATGCTCTTTGGCAGCACGAAGCTCAGTGTCGCTGATAGGCTCGCGTTTGAAGCGGATGAGTTCTTGGCGAATCAACTCCAGGGTTTCCTTGATGTTGTCGGGTCGCACTGCACCGTAGATTCCCATCATGCCCGTATCGGTTTGAGAAGAGAGAAATGAATAGATGGAGTAGGCTAAGCCGCGGCGTTCTCGCACCTCCTGAAAAAGACGAGAACTCATACTCCCGCCGAGGATTACATTAAGGATACTGCAACAGTATCGCTCTTTTTCATGCAGAGAGGTCCCTCGAGTGCCAAGGCAAAGATGGATCTGTTCAATATCCCTGGGATAGAGGTCTACGCGAGAATTAGCCCTGGGGGGTGTACGGTCAAAATTATGCCCGTGTCTTTCAATATTGCTGAAGGCCGGCCCCACCAGTTCAAGGAATTCTTGGTGATTCACATTGCCGGCGGCAGTCAACACAATCCGATCTGGATGGTAGCCACGGTTCAGGTACTCCAGAATCATCTCACGGGTAAAGCTCTTTACTGTTTGGACATTACCGAAGATAGGGCGGCCCAGGGAATTTCCGTCCCAGAAGTTCTTATTAAACAATATGTGAACATACTCATCAGGTGTATCCTCCACCATATTGATTTCTTGGAGGATCACTTCTCGCTCGCGCTCAACTTCCACCTGATCAAATACTGATTGCAGGAAAATATCGGAGAGTATCTCTACGACAAGGGGTAGATGGGTGTCGAGAACTTTGGCATGAAAGCACGTGTTTTCTTTACTGGTAAAGGCATTGGACATGCCACCCACAGCATCAAGCTGTTTGGCAATCTCCAGAGCACTTCTCTTCTGTGTGCCTTTGAAAAGCATGTGCTCGATGAAATGGGTTAGGCCGCTTTCATTCTCCTCTTCGTCTCGTGAACCCACATTCAGCCAGATACCCATTGAGACGGAGTGGAGATGGGAAATCCGCTCAGTCACCACCCGCATGCCATTGTCCAGAACCGTTTTATTATACAAGCGCTAGTCCCTCATTGATGGCATAGAGCATGGGGCATAGGGCATAGAGAAAAAACAAAAAGCTCCATGCTCCAAGCTCTACGCGGCTCATGCAGTAAGATTCTAATTTCGAGCTTTGGAAATAGACTCACCTAAAGCAGCTTTGCGGCTGAGACGGATACGTCCATCTCTGTCGATCTCCAACACCTTGACCAGGACCTCGTCTCCTTCATTGAGAACGTCTCTCACCTTCTGAACTCGTTCGTTATCCAGCTGCGAAATGTGGACCAGGCCATCTGTGCCAGGAAGTATCTCCACGAAAGCTCCGAAGTCAGTTATTTTCCGCACCTTGCCCAAGTAGAGACTACCAACTTCAGCCTCAGCCGTAAGTTTCCCTATCATCTCTACCGCCATGTTACAGCCGGCAAGGTCAGGGCTCATGATGGTCACTTTGCCATCGTCTTCGACGTCAATCTTGGTGTTGGTTTCGGCAATAATCTGGCGGATGACCTTGCCGCCAGGACCTATGATGTCACGGATTTTGTCGGGATGTATTTCAATGGACAAAACCCGGGGTGCAAAAGGCGAAAGTTCCGGGCGCGGTTCTGAAATTTTCTTGTTCATCTCCTCCAGAATGAACAGTCGACCTTCCTTGGCCTGAAAGAGGGCCTGACGCATGACATCCTTCGACACGCCAGCCACTTTGATGTCCATTTGCAGAGCTATAACACCTTCGGCACTACCGGTCACCTTGAAGTCCATATCTCCCAGGTGGTCTTCGTCACCAAGGATATCGCTGAGGATGGCTGCCTGATCACCCTCCATAATCAGTCCCATGGCGATCCCGGCCACAGCCTTCTCCAACGGTACCCCTGCATCCATCATAGCAATAGAGCTGGCGCACACCGAGGCCATGGAAGAAGACCCATTGGATTCCAACACCTCGGCTACCACCCTCACAGTGTACGGAAAACCATCATGCGAGGGCATGACGGCTTGCATGGTTCGTTCTGCCAGAACTCCGTGTCCAATTTCTCGTCTGGTAGGCCCGCGGAGGAACTTCGCCTCCCCGACACAGTACGGCGGGAAATTGTAGTGAAGCATAAAGTTCTTGAACTCATCACCCGCCAGGGATTCAACCCTCTGCTCGTCGGACGAGGAACCCAAGGTTACTACTGAAAGTACCTGAGTCTCGCCGCGAGTAAAAAGCCCGGAGCCGTGGGCGCGCGGTAACATGCCGATCTGGCAATCAATGGCCCGTACGTCTGTGGTAGCTCTGCCATCAATTCTCGTTTTTTGGCTGATGACCATGTCGCGCACGTATTTTTTCTCGACATTATGGATAATTTCCCGGACTTCTGACTCCCGCTCGGCAAAATCCGGCCCGAGTTCCTCCATCACTTCCGGAACAATGGCCCGCCGCTTCTCATAGCGCTCATCTTTGACGGCAATGTTATTGGCCTCCTCGACTCGCTTCTGTGACAGCTCTGCCACCCGAGTCGCCAGAGACTCATCCTCTTTGGGAGGCTCAAAGGGTTTCTTGCTCTTGCCGCAGCGGGACTTGAGCGTTTCCTGCATTTCTAGGATGGGCTGAATCGCCTCATGCGCGAAGAAGAGCGCCTCCAACAGATCATCCTCACTTACAAACAGGGCGTTACCTTCAACCATGACTATGCCTTTATGGTTGCCGGCCACCACCAGATTGAAGTCGCTATTTTCCAACTGAGTCGCACTAGGGTTAACAACCAGTTCACCGTTCGACCGGCCGACCCGAACAGCCCCGATAGGTCCCTGAAAGGGAAGGTCGGAAATTTCCAGGGCCGCGGAAGCGCCCACAATTGCCACCGTGTCCGGATCGATCTCGGGATCAGCGGAGAGCACCGTCGCAATAACCTGTAGTTCTTTTCGGTATTTCTTGTGAAATAGCGGCCGAATTGGCCGGTCTATGAGGCGGGATCTTAGGGTTTCTCTTTCGCTGGGTCGACCGATTTCACGCCGGAAATACCCTCCGGGAATACGACCCGCCGCGAAACCCTTTTCCATGTAATCAACACTGAGCGGCAAAAAATCAATGCCTTCCCGGGTCCTATCATCACCAACTGCAGTCACCAGTATCACGGTGTCACCATAACTGATGATTACCGCACCACTGGCCTGTTTTGCCATCTGCCCGGTTTCCAGGCTCAATTTTCGGCCACCCAATTCTATCTCAACAACTTCTTTCATAATGTTACTTCCTTTACTGCTCCAACCCTATCATGCAGAGAGAGCAAGAGCTGCTTGTTCTCGAGCCAATGCCAGATTGGCAGGCTCGCTCTCAGCCTTGGCAAGGCCAAGACAAATTTCTGAAATTTACCCAGTCTGTGCCTGGGTTCCATACTCGAATGTTTTCCCGGTGGACTGCCGCACAAACCATAAGCAGACCCCTACAAACGGTCTCCGCCAAACCTCTTTAACGGCGAAGCCCCAATCGTTTTATAACCTCTCGGTATCTACTCACATCTTTTCTCTTAAGATAATCTAAGAGTCGGCGGCGTTGTCCCACCATCTTCAGCAGGCCCCGCCGGGAATGATGGTCTTTCTTGTGAGTCTTGAAATGTTCAGTGAGATAGCTAATGCGTTCACTGAGCAACGCTATCTGCACTTCTGGAGAACCAGTATCGGTCTCATGCGTCTTGAAATCCTCTATTACTTCCTTTTTCCTTTCAGCGTTCTGTGCCACCGTTAAAACCTCCTCGTGCTTCGACCTTGACCATTATCGTTTTCGCAAAGAAAGTGAATATACTTCCGAAAACCCTCTGTTTAACCTACTAAACCGCACCAAAAACCCGCAGAGTCTTAAATCTGACTCCCCCTTCCTGCCTATCGTTAGCAACCTTGGCCGCTTTAGAAACCATTGCCACCAGGTTATTATCGGGGTCCAAAACCTTATACGGACCTGCGGGCCAACCTGGGCTGGACCCAGGGTCAAGAAACTGGATCGAGTCCAGTGTGGAACCTTGGCGTATTCTCTTGGCATCCAGGGGCGAGACTCGCAGCTCAGGATAACAATCTAACGCCTGTGCTGAAGTCATCAGCAGCTGGTGCAACTCACCCCTCGCCATGCTTTCTTCAAGTTGTTCAAGGGTTACAGCCTGTCTCAAGTTAAATCCACCACTTGCCAACCGTCGCAACTGGCTCACGTGGCCATTACAGTTCAGGTGGCGGGCCAGATCCACTCCCAGGCTCCGCACATATGTGCCTTTCGAGCAGGTGACCTCAAACGTTGCTTCCGGCCAGCGTAACTCGCAGAAGGATAGGTCTTTGATCTTCACTTTGCGATTGGGTGGAGTTACCTCAACACCGCGACGCGCCAGTTGGTAAAGCCGTTGTCCCTTCACTCGCACCGCTGAGTAGCGTGGTACCGTCTGCTCAATTTCGCCGATGAAGGCGTCACAGGCAGCCCTAATCTCCCTCTCCTGTATGGGCTCACATGGCTGCCGAGCCACCACCTTACCGGTGCTGTCTTGGGTATCCGTTTCAACGCCAAAGGAAACATTAAAAAGATATGTCTTTTCATGGTCTGCGAGAAACGGAGCAAGTTTGGTGGCGCCGTTAATCAGCAGGATCAGCACCCCAGTGGCGAAGGGATCCAAGGTGCCACTGTGCCCCACCTTGGCAGCTCCCAGCTTCCTCTTCACCTTTTGGACCACATCATGCGAGGTAAAACCTGCCGGTTTAAAAAGCTCGCCATCTTTACCGGCAAAGCCACTGAACTCTGACCTGGCACTAAGAAACAGGTTTTCCACGTTGAATAAATTCCCCTGCCTCTGTCAAAACCTTTTCCACAACCTCTGACAACGATCCTCCAAGACGAAATGCTGCCGCATTATGGTGCCCACCACCGCCATGAATCCGGGCAAACTCAGCCACGTCCAGGCCACCCCGAGATCGCAAACTAACATTCACCTCATCCGCAGCCATCTCCCGAAAGAAAATAGCTATCTCAGCGCTGCTAATCGCCCGGGGATAATTAACGAACCCGTCGGTATCGATGAAGCTCGTCCCAGTCTCCTCCAACATCTGCTGGCTCACGTACATGGCCGCCACCCGTCCGTTACTCCTGAGAGTTAGGGTGTCGAGGCTGCGAGCTAACAGCTCTATACGCTCTGGGCTCATACTGTCATAAATCTCGCCGGCTACCTTCTCCGGCGCTACTCCGAGCGAGACCATTTCTGCGGCTATGGCCAGCGTTCTTGCCGTGGTGTTGGCAAAACGAAAAGACCCTGTATCGGTCAAAATGGCAGTATAGATGTTCTCTGCTACCTCCGGGGTCAAGGACACTGGGATGGCCTGAAAGATTTCATAAAGAATCTCGGCAGTGCTACTGTACTCTGGCCGGACCCGGACGTGCTGGAGAACCTCGGCAGCGCTGCCAATCCTGTCAAGTGCACCACAATCCAGCACCACTGCCACTTCAAAGCGGTCGAGGCCCGATATCTCTCTGACAATTCGGTCCGCATAAGGAAGGAATCGCAAGAACTCGGGCACCTCATCCTGGCAGTAAGCCACCACCTGCTTCCCCATTCCCTCAAGCACCAAGGCGAGGGCCCCCAGAGAACCGATAGCGTCACCGTCTGGGTTTACGTGGGTGGCCAGCAAGAAGCGTTCGTTATTCTTGAGCTCTTGTGCAATTGTCGCAATCATTCCTGACCAGGTTCCTCGAGCTCAGTGAGCAGTCGATCAATGTGAGATCCGTGTTCCAGAGCAGCATCGAAGTAAAATGTAATATCCGGAATGCGTCGGAGGTAGAGCCGCTTACCCAGTTCACGCTTGACAAAACCTCGAGCACTTTCCAAACCCACAGCTGCTGCAGCCTTTTTGTCCTCGTCACCTATCAAGCTGTAAAATACTCTGGCCTGTCGCAGATCCGGTGACACCTTGACAGCCGTCAAGGTGATGTCAGCAAGGCGAGGGTCTCTAACCTTCCGCAGAAGCACTTCGGCAAGCTCCTTCAATACGAGATCCGCAACTCGATCTGCCCGCTTGTGTTCCATGAGTGTCCGTAATCAAAAATGAATCAATTCCCTCTGGACATCCACAATCTCGGCCAACTGTATATCCTCAATGAAATTGATGGCTTTGTCCAATTTAGATTCAATGAATCTTCCCTCATTGCCCACTGCGACGATACCCAACTCAGCAACCTGCCATTTATCCTGGTCGTCGGTTTCAGCCACTGCCAGATTGAAGCGTCGGCGTAACCGTTCGCAAATGCTCTTAACCACCTTGCGCTTGCCCTTGAGGGATTGGTTACCCGGCAAACGCAAGCTCAGCTTTGTAATCCCCACAACCATCGCCCTACTCGTTGCCTCAAGCTGAAATCATGCTCGTAAACATCATTCCGACTTCTTGCCACCAGGTTCCAGGACAGCTTTGATTTCTTCGATTGTGTATGTCTCCAGGATATCGCCAATCTTGACATCGTTGAAATTCTCAATGATTATTCCGCAATCCTGACCCGCTTTGACCTCTTTGGCCTCATCTTTGTACCGCCTGAGTGAAGCGATCTTACTATCGTTGATCACCACGTTGTCACGCAACACCCTGATCTTTGCTCCTCGTTCCACCCGGCCTTCATTGACCATACTGCCGGCAACGGTCCCTATCCGGGAAGCATGAAAAGTCTTGAGCACCTCGGCACGACCCATGAAGTGCTCTTTGTATATGGGATCTAACATTCCCTCCATTGCGTCTTTTACTTCACCTACAAGTTGATAGATGACGTCATAGAAGCGCAGGTCGACTTTCTCAGCGTCTGCTAACTCTTGGGCTTTCTGCGAAGCCCTGACGCTAAAGCCAATAGTTATGGCATCTGAAGCGGAAGCCAGCATCACATCCGTCTCAGTAACAGCTCCCGCTGCGCTATGAATGATGTTGACCTTGATCTCATCGGTACTCAGATTGTTCAGGGAGTCGGTAATGGCCTCCAAGGAACCCTGAACGTCAGCCTTGAGCACAATCCTCAGCTCCTTGGTCTCACCCTCTTTGATGCGCTCAAAGAGGTTGTCCAAAGTTACTTTCGTCGCTCGGGAAAGCTCTGCTTCACGCGACTTCAACTGCCGGTGCGCTGCCACCTGTTTTGCCTGTTTCTCGTCGTTCACCACCACCAACTCATCACCAGCCTGTGGCACCCCTGATATCCCGTGTACTTCCACAGGCATGGACGGCGGTACTTCTGTCACTTTACGGCCGCGATCGTCCAGCATGGCTCGCACCCTGCCGTAAAAAGTGCCACAGACGAAAGGATCTCCGACTCGCAGGGTCCCCTCTTGCACCAAGACGGTGGCCAACGGTCCCTTACCTCGGTCCAATCGAGCCTCGACCACCCTCCCTCTGGACTTCTTGTCGGGATTGGCCTTCAGTTCCATGAGTTCAGCCTGGAGCAGGATGAGCTCAAGCAATTCATCCAGCCCTGTCTTCTGTGTGGCTGACACTTCCACCATGGTGATATCACCACCCCACTCCTCTGGATTCAGCCCTCTCTCGGCCAACTCACGTTTTACTCTGTCGGGGTCGGCATTTTCTTTGTCTATCTTGTTTATGGCCACCAGGATCTGAATATCTGCCGCCTGGGCATGGTTGATTGCCTCAACCGTCTGTTGCATAACCCCATCGTCGGCCGCCACCACGAGAACCACCAGGTCGGTTACCTGGGCACCACGGGCCCGCATGGCTGTAAAAGCCTCATGGCCCGGGGTGTCTAAGAAGACCACTTGGCCGGCATCCAGCTTCACATTGTAAGCACCTATATGCTGGGTGATACCTCCTGCCTCTCCCTCTGTAACCTTGGTCTGGCGGACAGCGTCAAGCACTGAAGTTTTGCCATGATCAACGTGTCCCATAATGGTTACCACCGGAGGCCGTGGCTTGAGGTCTTTCTTCTTATCCGGTACAGCCTCTAAGATTGTCGCCTCCTCAAAACCTGTTTTCTCGGCCTCATAATTAAATTCCGTCGCCACCAGGGAAGCGGTGTCAAAATCAATCGCCTGGTTCACTGTGGCCATGAGGCCCAATTCCATAAGTTGGGTAATGACCTCTCTGGCCTTGACTCCCATGCGCTTGGCAAGACTGGCCACGGTGATGGCTTCGTCAAGTTTGACCCTTCGCTTGGCGGCTTTGGGTATGGTGATCTCGGTTTGCTTTGCGTCTTTCGCAACTGCTCGTGCTCGCGCGCCCTTGCGGCCTCTCATCATCCGGCCCGGCCCGCGACGCCTGGTGTAAAGATCGTCCCCAGTGACCACCTCTTTGCGGCGGCTCGGCAGTCCCCTCCTCACTGGCCCTTCCTCACTCTCATCAACTCGTGCTCGCTTCCCTTTTTTCTTCTTGGCTTTGCCCGGCCTCTTTTTCGCCTCGGCCTCGGGTCCTGGTGGAACGGGCACAGGCTCAACCACTTTCCCCACTGCTTCCATTGATTCTTCAATCTTGGGCTCTGCCTTCTTCGGTTCAGGAACAGCCTCGTCCACTCGCTCAGGCAGCTTGATAATCTTGGCGGCAGCCCCTTTCTTGCCTCGCCTCCGGGGTTTTTTGACCTTCTGTTCCTTTTCCTTTACTTTCTTCGCCGGTTTTTTCTTTTTCGCAACCTCCACATCCGGTTCAACTTCCTCTGGTTTTTCGGGCTCAACCTCTGGTGCTTCTCCCTCAACCACAGGCGGTGGCAACTCCGCCTCGACTACCGCTTCAGCCTGTTCCTCGACGGGGGGTGCTGTCTCTGCCGCTACTTCGGTCTCCATCTCCTCCGCTGGAGGCTCAGCCTTAACAATCTTTCGCCGCCTGCGGATGATTCCTCGACGAACCCGCTTTTCCTCAATCAGTTGCTGCGATCGACCCGTCACCGTGTCACGAAGCAGTTGGGCTTGCTCTTCATCCAAAGAGCTCATGTGCCCTTTGATCTGAATGCCCAAACTGTCGATCCGCTCCAGCAGATCCGTGTTGGGAATGTCTAATTCTCTTGCTAATTCGTACACCCTCAACTTCGCCATTCAACCCCCCGACTTCTATTAATATGCTATCTCCAATACTTCATAACCGCACTCTTCAGTGCTTGGTCAGATCATTGCTCTTGAAATTGGACGCTACACCTCTGGAGAGCCTCCGCCATGGTCAGGGCGGGATTCCAAGCGCCCTCGGGTAACGATCGTCGAAACGCCTTTTCAAGGTAGGCCAGCTTGACTCGCGTCAGGCACTCTGGCCTCGGGCACACATAAGAGCCACGCCCACGGTACCGCTGCCGGTAATCCAGGCACACCTTGCTCTCCTCATCCAGCGCCAACCGAAGGAGTTCGGCTTTGGCTCTCTTGCTGCCGCAGACAATGCACGTTCGCTGCGGCTGTCCCCGCTTTTCTCCTTTCTTCATACTCATTCTGCGGTGGTCTCTTCAGGCTCGCCGGCTTCTTCGTCCTTGGCCGCAGCCTCCTTTTCCTTTTGCTCGGCCGCGTAACTCTTGGCCGCCTCGATTAACTTCACGGCCTTCTGTTGACTGAGACCTGGAAGCGCCACCAACTCCTCCACCTGAGCGCCGGCCAATTCCTCCGCCGAGGCAAAACCAGCCTCACACAAATTGTCAGCGGTGGAACCCCCGACACCTGGTAGGGCCAGGAGAGAATCATAGCCGTCTTTGAGCGCAGCCTCTGCCTCCTTGGCCGCAGCCTCTTCCTTCTTAGCCGCAGCCTCTTCCTTCTTAGCCGCAGCCTCCTTCTCCCTGGCCGCAGCCTCTTCCTTCTTGGCCGCAGCCTCCCTCACCTTTCGCTCGCCCTCGTAAACCTTGGCCGCCTCGATGAACTTCACGGCCTTCTGTTGACTAAGACCTGGAAGCGCCACCAATTCCTCCGCCTGAGCGCCGGCCAAATCCTCCGCCGAGGCAAAACCAGCCTCATACAAATTGTCAGCAGTGGAATCCCCGACACCTGGCAGAGCCAGGAGAGAATCATAGCCGTCTTTGAGCGATTTCTGATACTTCGCCTCGCTCTTAACGTCAATGCGCCACTCGGCCAGTTTCGAAGCCAACCGCACGTTTTGCCCCCGCTTGCCGATGGCCAGCGAAAGCTGGTCATCAGGAACGATGACTTCCATGAGCCGATTTGCCTGGTCGATGACAACTTTGGAAATAACAGCAGGTGCCAGCGCGTTTACTACATACCTGGCAGGATCCGGATTGTATTCGATGATGTCTATTTTTTCACCGCGCAACTCTTGGACCACACTTTGTACCCGAGATCCCTTCATGCCCACGCAGGCTCCCACCGGATCGATGTCGGGGTCTTTGGAGGTCACAGCTATCTTAGCTCTGCTGCCGGGTTCCCGAACCGCTGCCATGATGGTGACAATACCTTCGGCGATCTCGGGTACCTCTGAGCTGAAAAGGTTGGCGAGAAAATCAGGGTGGGTGCGGCTAAGGATGATTTGAGGTCCACGCGATTCTCTATTCACATCGAGCACCAAGGCCCTTATGCGATCGCCCCTCCGGTAGGTTTCTCTGGGCACCTGCTCCCTGTAGGGGACAACAGCCTCAGCCCGACCCAAGTTAACCGTAATACCCCCTCTATCGAGGCGTTGAACGATGCCGTTGATGATCTCGCCAATCCGGTCTTTGTAGTCCTCGTAGATCATCTCCCGCTCTGCATCCTTCATTTTCTGGATGATTACCTGCTTGGCGGACTGAGCGGCAATACGACCAAAGGTGTCGGTGTCCAGCTTGATTCCGAGACTATCGCCGAGCTCACAGTCAGGATCCAGTTCCCGCCCTTCTTCCAGCGAAACCTCCAGTAGCGAATCCGTTACCTCCTCCACAACCTCTTTGAATTGAAAGGCCTCAATCTCCCCAAATTCGTCATTGTAGGCTACTTCCAGATCAAGATCGTGGCCAAACCTCTTCCTGGCCGCAGACCGCATGGCCTCTTCCAATGTGCCAATAAGGACATCCCGCTCGATGCCCTTATCTCTGCTGACTTGCTCGATTATTCTCTTTAAGTCCTGGATCATCTCCCCTGCTCTCCTTGTGAACTTAACCCTGTGTCCAAAATCTCATTTTCTCAGGCTCTAGAACTCATAGATTAAATTGGCCTTGGCAATGTCTTTCAGAGCTACTGAACAACGACCTTCAGGAGCCGCCACGATAACCGATTCATCTTCAACTCCCTCGAGCTCTCCCACAATTTTCTTTCGCCCATCTATGGGCGCAACCAGCCGCAGCCGCACCTTCTGTCCCGCAAAACGGGAAAAGTCCTCCTTTTTCCTGAGACGCCGATTCAAGCCTGGTGAAGAAACCTCCAGCACGTAAGCCTGGGGGATTACATTTTTTACATCCAGAAGATCTCCCAGTTCGCGGCTAATATTGGCGCAATCATCCAAAGTGACTCCGCCGTCCTTGTCGATAAACAACCGAAGCATCCATCGGCGCCCTTGCCTTCGATACTCAAGGTCCACCAGCTCCATTCCCTCCGAAGCGACAAGGGCCTCCGCGAGTTGCTCCAACTGCTGCCGAATCTGTTTTTGAATCTCTGTTTCCATATACAAAAAAAAGCGGGCTTACGCCCACTTCTCTTAGTAGACTAGATTATAACTAAATGACTACAAAAGTTAGCTTTTGAAGCAAGTAAGATTATAACCTAATAATCCACTAATCGAAGTAAGCTTCCTGCCGGTGACTCAACACCCACCGGGCAGCTACCTCAAAAAGGGACATGAACATCGGCCTGTCGCCGTGTTCCCTCCGAACATCCATCCAACTCAGCTGGAAAAATCAGTGGAGCGGGCAACGGGACTCGAACCCGCGACACCGAGCTTGGGAAGCTCGTACTCTACCAACTGAGCTATGCCCGCTCAAGCGTGACGAAGTCTAATCAATACGCTGTTTTTTGTCAACCATTTTCCCACTTTGGCTGTTCGTCTACTTTCAACAAGAAAAATAGGGTAACCCCTGTGGCTCCACCATTGACACAACCAGGCCTGTATGATACCCAATTTTCAGATCTTTCAATTGCATTGCCCGGGTTAAGCAGGAGGTAAAGCCTTGTCTGAACACTTTAGAAAATGGCAACCTTACGGGGCCGCCACTCTCGTTGGCAGTCTGCCGCACCATGATCGGCAGAGGGCCATTGACTTGGTATTTGAGGAGATAGGCGAAATCCCCGCCTGGCCTCAGCTCTCCTCCTACACCAGTGAACAAATGATGGTGCAATATAACGAGGGGCTGCCCGGACTAGACCGCAAGAATGACCGCAGTCTGTTTGCCATCTCAGACCCAGGCTTCGAACAGGAGCTGCTTGCATTTTATGAAGAATACCTGCCGGCTTCAAATGGCGAGCTTTCTCTGGATGAATCACGCTTCCGTTTCGGCGAAGACACTGGCAGGACCTTCTTCGCTTTCTTGGAACGTCTGAAACGACAGGAACTGACGGCTGCTGCAGTCAAGGGACAGATAACCGGACCTTTTACGCTACTGGCGACGCTCAAAGACGAGAATGGCCAGCTCGCCCTCTATGATCCTCGCCTTCGCGATGTGGTGGTTAAAACTCTGGCGCTCAACGCGCAATGGCAGGTAGAACGGCTCAGCCAGTTTTCGCTTCCTACCATCATATTTATTGACGAGCCAGCTCTGGCTGGCTTCGGATCATCCGCCTTCATCAGCGTTTCTGCAGAAGACATCTCTACAATGCTTGATGAGGTGGCCGGCCATATTCACAGAGCAGGCGGTCTTGCCGGAACTCATGTTTGTGCGAACACCGATTGGTCTCTGTTTTTCGGCCGTTCTCTGGATGTGATCAATTTTGATGCCTATACCTATTTCGACCGCTTCGCCCTCTACCGTCAGGAGCTCGTTTCCTTCATCGAGCGCGGCGGTATCGTGGCCTGGGGCATAGTCCCCACCATGGACCCGGAGAATATCAAAAAAGAAAATGCTGATTCTCTGGTGAGCCGCTGGCGTCAGCAGGTGGAGCAATTGGTCGGCGATGATCTTTCGTTGGAAACCATCTTTCGCCAGTCGATCATCACCCCCAGCTGCGGCTGCGGCACCCTGACCGAACCCCTGGCTGAACGAGTAGTTCACCTCACCCGTCAGGTCTCAGAACAGTTGCGCCAAAAGACAGGGATTTAAAGGAAAAATCCGGAAGCAAAGGAAGTGGCTTCGGGCTACCCCCTGAGGGGGTTTCAATGGTCTTTCCTTCTAGCGGGAGTTTGCAGGAGTGATGGAGTGGTGGAGTAATGGAGTAATGAAAGGATCAATTTAAGTTGAAATTCGGGCCCTCGGCTTTTCCAACACTCCAATACTCCAGTACTCCAATACTCCAAGCTCGCAATGTCTACTCGCATCGTGGTACTGAGAAAAAGGTGCTGTGGATTGCGTTGACCGCGCTGTGCAGATCTCGGGTTCTCACTAGAAAATAGAGGGCCACCCGGGACGGGCCAAATGAGATCATCTCCACATTGACATTACATCCAGCCACTGCTGCAAAGCAGCGAGCCGCAATGCCCTTGCGTTTGGCGAGACCCTCGCCCACAATGCCCACCAGCGCCACATCGTCAACTTTCTCCAAGCGCCCATAGGACTTGGGCCTTAATGACTTAAGGGCCTCGCGTCCTGTCTCCAGGTCATTGTGTGC
>CAMYLW010000059.1:0-1260 GCA_947259475.1 Thermodesulfobacteriota bacterium | reverse complement strand
GGCTCCCAGGTCCTTCCGGATCCAGGGTGTTCTTGATGGCAATATTGAGCTTGTTTCTCCTGAGGGGCTCCACTGTGCGGGGGTGAAGAATCTTGGCGCCGAAGTAAGAGAGCTCTGCAGCTTCCTCATAAGAGAGAACCGGTATGTGTTGCGCTTCGGGCACGAATTTGGGGTCGGCGCTCATGAAACCATCTACATCCTTCCATATCTCCAGGGTCTCGGCTTTCATTGCCACAGCCACGACTGCGGCCGAATAGTCGCTGCCGCCGCGGCCAAAGGTAGTGATATCGCCCTCCTCACTTATCCCGAAGAAACCAGGAATAAAGAGAATCATCCCCTCATTTAGTAAGGGCGTCAGATTCCGCTGCAGATTGTTCGTTGTTTTGCGTAGATTTGCAGTGGCATCACCGAATTTGCCGTCGGTGTACAAGCCTATTTGTTCAGGCATGCGGTATGTGGCATTGATACCTCGGCAGCGGAGGGCGCTGGCAAACAGCTCCACCGCGAAGCGTTCGCCATAACTGCTTATCATGTCTCTCATTCTCGGTGTGATCTCCCGAGTGAAATTGAGACCGTAATACAGACGGTCGAGCTCACTCAGAGACTTGTCTAGGTCCCGGCTGAACACTTCGAGACCGTCACAGTTGGAGATTAGTTGGCGAGCAACCAGTGTGTGCTTGCTCCTCAAATCGCTGATGACCTCAGCGATAGTATTCTCATCGGCTAGAGCCGCAGACATCCCGTTGATGAGGGCGTCAGTGACCCCGTTCAGGGCAGAGAGCACGAAAATATTGCCCGGCCCCCGAGTAGCGATGAGATCAAAAATATGCTCGATGGTCTCCCTATCCTTCAAAGAGCCACCGCCAATCTTTATTACCTTCATCTTTTTGCATCCATGTTCTGTATGTTTTTTCTGATGTAACGCAAACAGGCAAAAAGATCAACAGAGGACCTGATGGAAGTTGTTGTACCCGGTTTTGTTCTAGCCTGAGTTTACCCTAATGTTTATGAACACTTGAGATATGTTTTTCATATCTCTATTCTTGAAGAATTCTACATCTTGGCAATCTCTACATAACAAGCCCACAACGTTTACCCTCCCTCTGTAAAGCCGGGATAAAGCGTCATGCCGCCGTCAACGAACAGGCTAGTGCCGTTGACGTAGTCGGCGTAGTCTGAGGCCAGCCAGACGGCTGCCCGGCCGATGTCTTCCGGCTCGCCAATTCGTTTGTACGGCACTAATTTCATCAGGTCATTGTA
>CAMYLW010000058.1 GCA_947259475.1 Thermodesulfobacteriota bacterium | reverse complement strand
TATGATGAGAAACATGCAAGATCCTGATCGGTTAGATTGCATATTAGTCCATTGGGCCGGCCATCGCTATCAGTAGAGCAACCCCCCAAATAATGGAAATGTAGGTACGACTAGGTGTCATCAAGATGTTGTTGGGGAACCTTTGATGGGAAATTGTAGATAGCTTGCCAAGACCCAAAATTGGCCAGGATTGAAGATATGAGGAGGATATCTAAACCTGAAAATTTCGAGAGTGCTGTTATTGATGAGTTATTGCACGCTAATTAAAAAGGTAGGAAAATACGTTTAATAACGACCTAGAAAAACTATGGCAATTGTTCTCAACATGTGGAAGGTCTGGGCCACAGCGGTCGCACCTGTAGACATGTCCGCTCTGAGCGTGAGTATGACAATCAAGTGGTTGTCGAAGAAATATGGTAGGCGAGATTGTCTAGCTTGATGGAGAAGTCCACGTTCTCCACTCGACAGCAATCAGGGACCTGAATCTGAACCGGCGAGAAGTTCAAGATTCCGTTGATTCCCGCAAGGATAAGCTGGTTTGCTACACTCTGGGCGCTTGCGGGCGGCACGGCGATAATGCCCATTTCCACATTTCTTTCTTTTACCACTTCCTCAAAGCGGTCCACGTGCTGGATGAGGAGGCCGTTGGGTAGCGTCTTGTCGATTTTTTCAGGATCCAAGTCAAAGGCAGCCACAAACCGGTATCCGTGCTTGAGAAAATTGGCGTGCCGGATAAGAGCTGAACCCAGGTTACCAACTCCGAAAAGCGCCATATTCCACGGGCGATTGAGGCCAAGTATCTCTTGAATTTGAGCGTAGAGATCCTTGACTCGATAGCCAACTCCTCTTACACCGAACTCACCAAAGTAGGCTAGATCTTTACGGATTTGTGCTGGATTCACCCCACATTGTTTGGCCAACCGTTCTGAGGAAATCACCTCAACATCGTTAATCATCAACTCGTCTAGATTTCTCAGGTAGATAGACAGCCGGTTGATGGTGGCCATGGGAATCTTGGCGAACTTCATAACTTTATGATCCTATTGCAATTTCGGCTACCAGGCCGATCTCGATTTGAAGGGCACCGGGGGATTGCCCTACTCTGCGGACAATCCCCCGATGGTCTGTACGAAGCTTGGTTGCTAGTGGGCGACGAGCCCCACAAAACCCTGAATGAGCTTGGACACCGGGTTGGCATAGATGAGGATCAAGCAGATAACCAAGGTATAAATACAAAGAGACTCGATCATCGCCAGACCGATCATCATGGTCACGGTAATCTTTCCTGAAGCCTCAGGATTGCGGGCCACGCCTTCCACCGCACTCCTAATAGCAATTCCCTGAGAATAACCACAGCCAATGGATGAAATGGCAATGGCGAAACCAGCTACTACGGCGGAGTACAGGAAGAAATTCAGACCTACGACCCTCTCCATTTCACCTGCCTCGGCAGCAAAAGCCAACGCGGCGAATCCCAGAATGAACACCACTGTCAGAATCAGCGTTTTCCTCTTCATGCAAAAAAACCTCCTTGTTTGTATTTATTTTATGGCCTTCTTCCTAACGAAAACCTTCTTCCCAAACTTATGGTCTTGCCATGCTCAAGACATTAGCCAGTTGATTCAAAATAAGTCTTTAGTGAGCATGCTCGATTGCGCCGGCGAAGTACATCATTGAAAGCAAGCAGAAGATAAAGGCTTGCACCCCACCGGTAAACAGACCCAAGAACATCATCGGCAGAGGCGCTAGATACGCCCCCGCGAGGAACATAAGGATGGCAAGTACCAGTTCTTCGCCCATTATGTTTCCAAAGAGACGAATGGAAAGGCTGAGAATGCGGGCAAAGTGACCGATCACCTCCACAACGAAGATAAGGGGAGCAAGCCACCATATTGGTCCCATGAAATGTTTTATGTATGCGGGCCCATGAAACTTCACTCCGACCACGTGGGTGTAAAACACTACAATTATGGCGCAGGCCAGGGTGGTATTAACATTGGCGGTGGGGCCAAAAAATCCCGGGATCATACCCATGTAATTGCTGAGCAGAATGAAGAACGCCAGGGTGCCTATAAGGGGAAACAGGTAGCGACCCTCTTCACCGGTAACTCCCACCATGAACTCCTCTATCCCGGAGATCAAAATCTCGAAAAAGTTCTGGCCTCCCTTGGGAACGAGTTCTATGCGGCGGACCGTCAGCTTGACCACAATCACCAGAATGATGATGAGCAGCCAAGTATAGGTCACATAGGGTAGGAGTAGCTTCTCCAGGAAAGTGTGCGCCTCGTTAAAATCGTGGACAATAGGAAGACCGAGGGTTTGGAAAAGAAGATTAAGAAACATGATCGGGTGTTCCATAGCCTAGACTACCCCCTTGAAAAAGAGTTTTCGCGCCTCGACAACACCAACCAGTGCAATACCAAGTACGATTATCGACAAGCCTAACAGCATGCCAAGAGGGTTTACCCACCCCTTTATCAGCAACAAGGCGATAGTGAGGCCCAGGGCCACAAAGCGTAGGCCGTACTTCAGCAAGTACAAAAGCCGGGTTTTACCTTGCCTTTCTGGATCGAGGGCCCTGCGCAGGCTCCGTTTCACCAGATAGTAATTGGCGACAGCCAGTACTCCTCCAGCCAAAACACCGAGAGCGAACTTTCGGGAAAAGAAGACAAAGCTGCCAGATGCCAGAAGCGCTAGAAGGACCCAATTGAATTGTTCAAGTCTCTTGAGAAGGGCCTCGTCTTTTATCAGCATAGTGACCGGGCCAGAAATGACCCTCACTCCTTGGCCCGCTTTGACATAAAGCGGTAGAAATTACGAAATCCTGCAACAATACCGAGTAAGAGAAAAATAATGGTAAGCCACGGGCTGGTATCGAACACCCTGTCTAACCAGAGTCCCAGAGCCAGGCCGATAAAAGTGGCAATGACTATGGTAAGTCCCAGAGTGCTGGAGAGCCCGACCAGTTTGAGAGCCTTCCTGGTGTCTTCCTTCATGAAGGCCACCCCTCTCCTTCTGGCCCGGCCTCCTGCCCACGAATTAAGACTGCTAAAAGACAGTACTTGAGTTCGTGTAAAACTTCACGTACGTCCTACCATAGCCCCCTGGCAAAGTCAACGCTTTTTTGTGAAAAGAATTTCGTTCGCGAACTAGGCGCAGCACTACACGTTCTGCGCTGCGAGAAGGGAGGTCATTGGGCATCCTTCGACAAGCTCAGGACAGGTGGGGAATAGGGCATGAAGGTGGACTATTGCGGATTTAGCATTCTGGATGCTTGTCTGGAGATCACTTTTTGGCAGGCAGAGACGCCTGCCCTACTGGGCTCTTAATTCTGGGCCTTACTTTTCGCACCATACTTTGATGGCAACGGACTACGGACCACGGACAACTGACGAAAAGCCAGCTGCAATCTGCCTGCTGTCGTCTGTCGTCTGACTTCTGACGTCTGATCTCTGACCTCTAATCCCCGTTTCTCCGTGTCCCCGTGTCATCCGGTGTGCTTAGTCCCTAGTGCCTAGTGCCTAGTTCCTACTGCCAGCTGCTAGCTGCCGTCTGCCCGCTGGATTAGATCTCCTTCAGAACCTCATTCGCCGCAGCTAATGTCTTTTCTATATCCTCCTTATCATGGGCCAGACTGACAAAGGCAGCCTCAAATTGGGAAGGAGCCAGATACACACCCCGCTCTAACATCGCGCAAAACATGTGGGCGAATCTTTGGGTGTCCGTGGTTTGGGCAGTGTCAAAATCCACTACGGTCTGGTCAGTAAAAAAGAGACAGCCCATGGAACCGACCCTATGCATAGTGGAGGTCACATTGTGCTTTGCTGCCAGTCGACTCATCTCATCAAATAGGTAGCTGGACCGCTCCTCGAGCTGATCATACACGCCTGGCTCGCTCAGCAGCTTCAGAGTTGTCAGTCCAGCGCTCATAGCCAGTGGGTTGCCTGAGAGGGTACCGGCTTGATAAACATCCCCCAGAGGAGCCACCTTGCTCATAACGTCCCTACTTCCTCCATAGGCACCCACAGGTAAGCCACCGCCAATAACTTTTCCGAGACAGGTGAGGTCCGGTCGCACCGAGTATAGAGCCTGTGCTCCCCCCAGCGCCACTCGGAAACCGGTCATTACCTCGTCGAAAATGAGCACGGCCCCGGTTTCATCGCACCAATGTCTGAGTCCTTCGAGAAATCCCGGCTTGGGAGGTACGACCCCCATATTTCCTGCAACCGGCTCGATTATGATGGCGGCCACATCATCTCCCTGCTCCTGCATCACTGTGGCCACCTGCTCAAGATCGTTGAATCTCAGGGACAGCGTGTACCGGACAAAATCTGGCGGAACTCCAGCACTGCCGGGAATACCGAGGGTCGCGGCACCTGAGCCCGCTTTAATCAAGAGCGTGTCTGCATGACCATGGTAGCAGCCGTCAAATTTGATGATCTTGTTTCTCCCCGTGTAGCCACGGGCTAAGCGGATTGCGCTCATAGTGGCCTCGGTACCTGAATTAACCATGCGCACCATTTCCATGGAGGGAACAAGCTGGGTAATCATCTGGGCCAGCTCAACTTCCCGGGCAGTGGGGATGCCAAAGCTGGTCCCCTGCTCCGCTGCTGCCTTCACAGCCGCCACCACCTCTGGATGAGCATGCCCCAGGATAAGAGGGCCCCAAGAGCCCACATAATCGATGTAGCCATTACCGTCCACATCGTAAATTTTCGAACCCCGCCCGCTGGTGATAAACAAGGGGTGTGTACCCACCGCCCGGCAGGAGCGTACCGGGCTATTTACCCCGCCAGGAATTATTTTTTCAGCCTGGCGATACAATCTCTCACTGCTGCTTCCAGCCATCCTAATCCTCCTCCCATTATCGTGTTCGCCCGTCAATAAAGTCATGACGCTTCACTGTCATTTATGGTCATTTATAGTAACCGATATAATGACGGCCGTAAGGCCTAATGACCTAACTATATACTGTTTACACCTCTTAATTGCCGGATTATTTTTCTGAATCGCCAAAATAGGCCATAGTGGTTTTCTTCAGTTCCTCCTGGGTAAAAAGCAGATCGAACTTTTCGATACCCGCAGCATCAGACATCCCTTGGGCAATCTGGCGGCAGGCCTCAGGGGAGGATGCGTGAATCATGGTAAACAACCGGTAAGGCCAATCAGGCATTGCAGGTCGCTGGTAACAGTGGGAGACTTCACGGAACGAAGCAAAGATGTTACCCACCTCCTCGGCCCTTGCAGGCTCTACCTCCCACACCACCATGGCATTGGCGTCAAATCCTGTACGTTGGTGCCTTAGGGTGGCGCCAAAACGCCTGATAATATCGTCGTCAATAAATTCGCGTACTTTATCCAAGAGCTCAGCTTCGCTGATTCCAACTCTTTCTGCCACGGCAGCAAAGGGTCGTTTGACTACGGGCAGATCCTGCTGCAACTGATGGATGATTTTTTTCTCCAGTGGTGTAAACTGCCGCTTATCGCTCATCTTTACTCAGTCCTCCTTCTGCATCGGACTCTGAACTCCACAAAGGGCACAACGTAGACAACGGCACTGCTTGCCCGGATGTTTCATGAATTGCTGTCGCGAGATCACGAAGATTGGCGTGCCACCTGGCAACCGCAGGGTGTTGGTTCCGAGGCGTACCTGAACGGTACGTCGCAGGGACCGACATCCGAGGACGCCAGGAAGGACGTCAATATCCGTGGTCGCAGCAAGTGATTCATGAAATATCCGGGCAAGATTATCTCTTATCTTCTTCTCTCAGAATTTTATGGAGTTTTATTTGGAAGGGCAAGCGAATTCGACCTCTGGCGTAATGGAGATTGATGATTTTGGATTGCGGAAGGCATAGGGCATCCTTCGACCCCTTCGACAAACTCAGGACAGGTAAAGCATGGGGCATGGAGTAAAAAACTAGAAATCAGAATCCAGTAGGGCAGGCGTCTCTGCCTGCCAAAGAGTACCCAGCAAACTAGTATCCAGTATCTGAAATTGGATTGACAGACTCATATAGACTGAACAAAAAAAGGCGGCCCTGAGGCCGCCTTTTTTCTTCAGTTGCGATAGTAAATTTATACCTTGGCGTAGATCCCCTGTTTTAGGATTAACTCTTGATACTCCTTGAGCTTATCACAGTTTTGCAAGCACTTGTTCTTATCCTGGCCGACCATCTCACAAGCTAAGCAAGGGCTTTTCATCATGGGTTTGTCCCCCTGTTTATTGATTTAAAAATCTTACACGAATTCTTAAACCCAATATATAAGTCATGTAGTGGTGTTCTTGTCAAGTAAAATGTTATTTCGTTGACTCTCCCACAGCTGATATGACATAGTCACAGTGGCCAGCTTCTTGCCTCCGGTGGGAGTATTCCTAACGATCGGAACGACGGCCCACTGATCGTTTGCTGTCATTACCTGAAGCTGAACTTTTCAACTTCGAATATGGAAACAGCAGAGGTTAAGGAATTCAGGGATTTTGGAATTATAGGGCCAAAAGATTACTACCTAGCCCAGATGTTTCATGAATTGCTCATTCCCCAATGCCCTCGCTCCTTAATCTCTCAACAGATGACACGATCTGGAACTGCATGCAGGCCACGCCACATTACCCTGACTTTAAGCCGTTGAGCTTAGAAGACCGGGACCAGATTACTGCTTTTTTTCACCAGAGCCCACCGCTCACATCCGAACTAACCTTCACCAATCTTTTCATGTGGCGTTACCATTACAATTTTCAGTGGTGCCTTGCCAATGACGCGCTATTGATCATCGGGCATATAGCCGAAGCCCCCCCTTTCGGTTTGCCACCAGTTGGACCGCATGACCTCTCCTCGGCTTTTGGGCAATTATTGAGTTTTCTGGAAAACCACACGGATACGCCAGAAATCCACCGGGTGCCTGAGCTTCTGGCCCAGCGCTACGCTAGCGCTCTCTCCCTTGAAATTTTGGAGGATCGAGCCAATAGCGATTATGTCTACCGTACCGAATCCCTTATCAATCTGAGCGGCCGGAAGTACCACCGCAAACGCAATCACCTCAAGCAATTTCGAAAGAGATATTCCTACCGCTATCAAACTCTCAATGATGACTGGATAGAGGCCTGCCTGGAGTTGGAAGAGCAGTGGTGTAGACTCAAAAGCTGTGTGGAAAATCCGGCGCTTCTCAATGAAGAACAGGCCATCCGCGAAGCTTTACTTCACTACCACCAACTGGATTTCCAGGGAGCTGCTATCGTGGTGGACGAGAAGGTGGTGGCCTTCAGTTTGGGAGAACCTCTTAACCCTGATACGGCTTTAATTCACCTCGAGAAGGCCGATCCTGAATTCTCCGGTAGCTACGCGGTGATAAATCAGGAATTCTGCCAAAACGCTTGGAGCGACTTCACCTACACAAATCGCGAACAGGATCTGGGTGAATCCGGACTGCGCCAATCCAAGCTGTCCTATTACCCGGATCATTTGTCTAATAAGGTCATTCTGAAAACAAGGGATTAACCCACTCTATGGAGGCCACCAATGATCATTGGAGTTCCCAAGGAGATAAAGACCGAGGAATACCGTGTGGGAATCGTTCCGGCTGGCGTGCGACTCTTAGCAGCCTCGGGCCACCGGGTGCTGATTGAAAAAAGCGCAGGTGAAGGTGCGGGTATCAGTGATCGGGAGTTTAAGGCTGCCGGTGCTCACCTGGTATCCTCAGCTGCTGAGGTCTATGGAGAGGCCGAGTTGGTGATGAAAGTAAAGGAGCCTTTGCCTCCGGAGTATGACCTCCTGAGACCAGGCCTGATAGTCTATACCTATTTACATCTAGCTCCTGCGCCTGAACTGGCAGCCATCCTCCTGGAAAAGGAAATCATTGGCATTGCCTATGAGACCATACAGTTGCCCGACGGTTCCTTGCCGCTACTCACACCAATGAGCGAGATTGCCGGCAGGATGGCGGTCCAAGTGGGTGCCCATTATCTGGAAAAAACTCAGGGCGGTCGCGGCGTGCTCTTGGGAGGCGTCCCCGGTGTCTACCGAGGCCAGGTGACTATTCTGGGAGGTGGTGTGGTCGGGAGCAATGCAGCCAAGATCGCAGTGGCACGGCTATCACCACACTCATCTCCAACCCCGACACCATCGAGCGTTCTGTGCGTGAATCTCACCTGGTTATCGGCGCAGTTCTGGTCCCGGGCGGACGAGCCCCAAGCCTTGTCAGCGGTGAAATGATTGCCCAAATGAAGCCTGGCACAGTGATTGTGGACGTTGCTGTGGACCAGGGAGGGTGCTGCGAAACGTGCCGGCCAACCACCCATGATCAGCCCGTGTTCACAGTTGATAACGTCATTCACTACTGTGTGGCCAATATGCCCGGGGCTGTGCCAAGAACCGCCACCTTTGCCCTGACCAACGTTACCATCAGCTATGCTCTCAAGATAGCCACCCAGGGATTTGAGACAGCTGTTGCCTCCGACCCTACCCTTGCAAAAGGGATTAACATTTATCGCAGCCATGTTACCCATGAGACCGTAGCACGGGATCTGGATTACAGTTATCAACCACTTGAGCAGATTATCAAGTAGTGGGCCTTTTTCTTGACAAAAAATTATTGTAGGAGCAAGCTGTGCTCGCAAAAAAAGCTAGTCTCAATGTCTCTCATCGCAACCGGGAGGTTGCTCCTACATGAAGTGTATCAATTAGCATGATTTTTGTAGGAGCAAGCTCTGCTTGCGATAAGATGACTCAAGCTAAAGACGGTATGCGGTATGACTGAAAAAAAGATCGCATTAGGAAAAAGACTCCGCCACAGTCCTCTCGTACAGACCCTAGGGTTGCGTCCCAACTTCGAGGATTACAGCGAGATTGAACTTGACCTGCTGCGAAACGCCGACACCATTTATTACCCAAGTACCCTATATGAAGATATTTTTCTGGCGCTGGGCAAGAGAGTTTTCCCAGCGAATTACTACCGTTACATGGGAGACAAGATCAAACAAACCGAGCTCTTTACTCTGCTTGGTATCCCTCACCCTCGCACCAGGATCTACAGGGACAACCCCCGGGCGCTACAGATCCTTGCGGATTTCTCCTTTCCCTTTATCGCCAAGATCCCCCGGGGTTCCTCACAGGGCAGAGGAGTTTTCCTCATTCGCAGCCGTGAAGCTCTGCAGGCTTACCTGCAAGAATACGCGCCGGCCTATATTCAGGAATACCTTGCCATTGACCGCGACCTGCGCGTCGTCCTAGTGGGGGCAAAAGTGGTGCATGCTTACTGGCGTATTGCTCGGCCTGGGGAATTTCGCAGCAATGTCTCACTCGGGGGGAGGATATCATTGGAGAATATCCCTGATGATGCCCTGCGCTTTGCTGAACGGGTGGCCCGCCTCTGTAAGTTTGACGAAGTGGGGCTTGATATTTGCACCTGCGAAGACAAATATCTGGTGATAGAGGCCAATATGGTCTACGGTCTCAAGGGCTTTGAAACGGCAGGTTTAAACATCTACCAACTTATAAGCAAACGCGTAACTGAAGGAGGCATTTGATGGCCGCCATTGCAGTGGATCTTCAACAAGCCGGCCTCTGGCTGGCTGAAAGTAAGCGAGTCGCTGCACTTACCGGTGCCGGGATCTCCGCCGAGAGCGGAGTGCCCACTTTTAGAGGCAAGGACGGACTCTGGCAGGGTTTCAAGGCCACCGACCTGGCTACTCCTCAAGCCTTTGCCCGTGACCCCAAGTTGGTGTGGAACTTCTATAATTGGCGCCGGGAGTTGCTTGCTCCCCTGCAGCCAAACCCTGCCCACAAAGCCCTGATACGTCTGGAGGAGAAGATTCCTCAGTTCTCGCTTATTACCCAAAACATTGATGACCTGCACCACCGGGCGGGCAGCAAGAACCTTGTCGAGCTGCATGGCAACATCTGGCTTGTTCGTTGCACTCGGTGCCACCTGGTAAGTCGCAATGAGGAAGTTCCCCTCCCCGAGCTACCGGCGTGCGAAGAGTGCGGAGGGCTTCTGCGTCCCCACGTGGTGTGGTTTGGCGAACAGCTTGACCCAACCATTCTGGATAAAGCCGTCGCCGCAATTCGCTCCTGTGATACCATGCTGGTGATAGGCACTTCAGCTCTGGTACAACCGGCTGCCTCTCTGGCCATTGTCGCAAAGGAACAGGGTGCGCGGGTGGTGGAGATCAATCTTGAGCCCACAACCTATTCCCATAAACTGGACCTTACACTTCAGGGGAAAGCTGGTGAGATCCTGCCGCAGGTGGTTGAAGGATGGTAAGTCAGATGGCAGATGACAGCAGGCAGCTAGCAGCGTGAAGAGGGTTTGCTGAAACAGAATCTTAAATTCGAATATCGAATATCGAAATTGGTCCTTCGGACTCCCCACCCTACGGGCGGGGCCCCGGTTTCGAAACAAATTCAAAATTCCAATGTCTCAATGTTCAAAACAAAAACTGAGCGACGATGGCAGAGATCTTTTGTTTCGGTCATTCGGATTTTGGTGATTCGGATTTGTTTCGTGCTTCGGATTTCGGATTTGCCTAACGGTTGTGACCCAGAAAGAGGTTAATGATAGAAGAATCTTCGATCAAACCCAAGAAGAGACGCTTGAGCCCCTTGTGGTCTCTGCTCCTGGTTCTCGTCCTCGCTTCGGCGTGGCTGGTTGGGGATATGCTCCAGTTTATCAGAACTCCGGCCAGCTCGGAGCCGGCGGAAGTGGTGATGGAGGTCCCGGTGGGAACGTCGGTCCCAGCCTTGAGTGAGTTGCTGTACGGGCAGGGTCTGGTGCGCAGCGCCGGAAAATTTCGCTGGCTGGTTAGGTTCAAGGGGGCAGCCCGTCAGATCAAGGCTGGCGAGTATCAACTCTCAACCGGCCTGCGCCCGGGAGAGCTTCTCAATAAGATTATCCGCGGTGAGGTTCGACTTCACCAGATCACCTTTCCCGAAGGTTATACCCTTAAGCAGATGGCAGAGCTGCTCGAGGCCAGTAAGTTGGTCAATGCTGAGCGTTTCATCGCCGCCGCAACCGACCCACCTTTCGTCCGTAGCCTGGGTATACCGGCCGCAAGTCTGGAAGGCTACCTTTTCCCTGATACCTACAGGTTTGCAAGGGGACTACCGGTCGAGACCGTATTGCGCTCCTTCGTGACCATGTTCAACCAGCACTTTGGCCCAGCCCAGGAGGAACAAGCTCGCAAACTTGGTTTTACTCGCCACCAAGTGGTCATCCTTGCTTCGGTGGTGGAAAAGGAAACCGCGGCAGCCGAGGAACGGCCACTGATTGCCGGTGTGTTCTTAAATCGCCTCAGAAGACGAATCCGGCTTCAGAGTGACCCAACTGTAATTTACGGATTAAGTAACTTCGATGGCAACCTCACCAGAGCCCACCTTCAGAAAGACACTCCCTATAACACCTACACCCGGCGAGGCTTGCCCATCGGCCCCATCTGCAATCCTGGAGCGGCATCTATCCAAGCAGTGCTCAACCCGACCTCCACACCTTATCTGTACTTTGTGGCCAAAAAAGACGGGACCCATCATTTCTCAACCAATTTGGTGGAACACAACGCAGCGGTTTTGCGCCACCAAAAAAGGCGTTAAGAAATTATCATTGCACGATTCCCCCCAGACCACATAATGCAGTTGTCTAATAGCTAATCATTCTATATATTGATGTCTGTTTGACCCAGGACTTAGATCTTGGAGTCGGTATAATCCTTTGATTTTGTTTTTTAAGTTGACATTTTGTGGGGCCAACTGTATAAAAGGTGTCAATAAGTGGGTAAAAGTGGTCATAAGTGTCAATTCAGTCCTACTATGGAGTCTACATGTTCAGGGGTCGTTCCGTACATACCCTGGATGTCAAGGGGCGTATACGCATTCCCGCAAGGTTTCGCGAGATCCTCACAACCCGCTATGAAGACCGCTGTATAATCACCAACCTTGACCGCTGCCTGATTGCTTATCCCTTATCAGAGTGGGAAATTATCGAACAAAAACTAGGAGAACTCTCCCTGGTTCGTCAGGATGTGAAGGCGTTTCAGCGCTTTTTCATTTCTGGCGCCACTGAATGTAATTTCGACAAACAGGGAAGAATTCTGATCCCTCAGACTTTGCGTGAGCACGCCTCGTTAGAGCGTAATGTGGTGCTAGCAGGTATGCTCAAGAGTTTCGAAGTCTGGAGCAAGCCA
>CAMYLW010000057.1 GCA_947259475.1 Thermodesulfobacteriota bacterium | reverse complement strand
CTTTTGAGATTCTTCGGCAGGCGGAAGCAAGCCTTTAGCTCGCAGCTTTATCCTCTTTTTTCGCCTTCTTCGTCTTCTATCTAGCTCTCTCTTACGCTCAATCTTCTTGTGTCTTGCCATATGATCACTCCATGAGATGTAATTGTCTTTCAAGAACGATCTTTTGTTTATAGAAAAACGGCAGAGTAGTCAAGTGATTCCTCAACCCTGTCACATTCAAGAGTTGGAAGAAGTGGCTAAACAGTGACAAATGGTGAGCAGGTATGCAATTGGTAACCCCAACCTATAAAAAAAATTAACCCTATGGGCACAAGATAGTCCTGATGAGAAATTTCCCCTTGACAAGTCGCACTACTCTTCTTTAAAGTTGGGTGGTAAGAAAAGGTGAGCATAAGACTATGATTAGACAAGGATACAATAGTAACTGGCGCTGGTGGTGGTACATCCCGGGAGGGGTTTATCCACTGCCAGGAGGCTAAGGGTTAAAAAACTCTGGAATCTCAAAGCCGTGGGTAGACTCCTTGCCCACGGCTTTTTCAGTTCGAAAAGGTCGTGGGATAGGCTAGCGCTCACGGCCTTTTTTGTTTCCTCACTACCGGGAAATAGTTGAAGGGAGGATGGCCGTGTACCACCCGAGGAAAGAAGAATTTCTCACTCTAGCTCAACAGGGGAATATAATTCCAGTATTTCGGGAAGTCACGGCCGATACCGAGACACCCATTAGTCTCTTCAAAAAGGTGGCCGTTGGGCCGGAGTGCTTCCTTTTGGAAAGCGTGGAAGGTGGAGCACGTTGGGGCCGTTATAGTTTCATCGGTCACCGCCCACGACTGTTAGTCAAGGCTCGCGGTGATGAAATCGAGCTCACCCGAAATGGTAAACAGTGCGGCCAGTTCAAAGCTTCGCCTCTAGAGTACTTGAAGAATCTAATGGAAACATTTAGAGCTGTTCCTGTGGAGGGGTTGCCTAGATTTTTCGGAGGATTGGTGGGTTATCTGAGCTATGATACTGTACGCTTCATCGAGGACCTGCCAACTCATAAGCCAGATGACGTCGGCATGCCGGATGCAGCCTTCATGATGCCTGAGCAAGTTATGATCTATGACAATCTGACCCAGACCATCAAGGTGGTGGCAAATATATATGTGCCGGAATACGTCAATCATGCTGCGGCATACGATCGGGCGGTGGCCCAGATAGATGAGACGATCAGGTTGCTCAAGGAGCCGATGATATCCTCAGACCCGGAAAAAGGAGCCAGACGGGAGACAGTGCTTAAGGCAAACATGGAACGAGATCGGTTCGAGGGCATGGTGCGGCGCGCGAAGCAGTACATTCAGGACGGCGAGGCCATCCAGGTGGTAATCAGCCAACGTTACGACACGGACCTGCTTTCTGAACCGTTTGATATATATCGCGCCCTCAGGAGAGTGAACCCGTCCCCATATATGTACTACCTTGACTTCGATGGTGATGTGGTCGTCGGCGCTTCACCCGAGGTGCTGGTCCGCCTGGAAGACGGCCGGGTGGCCCTACGACCTATTGCCGGTACTCGGCCCCGTGGAAAGAACGACGCAGAGGATAACCGTTTGGAAAAGGAACTACGTACGGATCCGAAGGAGCGAGCCGAACACGTGATGCTGGTGGACCTGGGTCGCAACGATGTAGGCCGGGTGGCCACCGTCGGTACGGTGGAGGTGACCGATCTGATGGTGGTGGAGTACTATTCTCATGTAATGCACCTGGTCTCACATGTGGAAGGGGATCTTGCGCCGGGCCTTGATATGTTCGATGTCCTGCGCGCCTCCTTTCCGGCTGGCACCGTTTCTGGTGCTCCCAAGGTGCGGGCAATGGAAATAATCGATGAGCTTGAACCCACCAGACGTGGACTATACGCAGGAGCAGTGGGATATTTTAGCTTTTCCGGCAATATGGATTTCTGCATTACCATACGGACACTTCTTATCCGTAACGGTCGCGTTTACCTGCAGGTGGGGGCGGGGATCGTTGCCGATTCAGTTCCAGAGCTTGAGTATGAGGAGACGGTGGCCAAAGGTAAGGCTATGGTCAGGGCTTTGGAAATGGCCAACGAAGGGTTAGTGTAGCTAAGAATCCACTTCGTTAGAGAGAGGATTCTTAGCGGAGTAGTGGAGCAGTGGAGTGATGGAGTAATGGAAAGAGCTAGAATGCATAAAAACTGGCAGTCAACTTTATTTCCAGCACTCCAAGACTCCATTAGATGCCGAAACATAGCAATAGTGGTTTGAACAAGCCGAGTCTGTGCAAATGCAAGGGCTGACTGGGAGGCATTACCCGTGATACTCATGATCGATAACTACGATTCATTCACTTACAACCTTGTCCAGTACCTGGGTGTGCTGGGGTATGAAGTGGAGGTACACCGGAACGATAAAATTACGTTGGATGAAATCGAAAGCATGAAACCGGAGCGAATTGTAATTTCGCCGGGGCCTGGCACTCCTCAATCGGCAGGAATCACCATCTCCATGATTGAACGATTCCACCCCAAGGTGCCCATACTCGGCGTTTGTTTGGGACACCAGGCCATAGGGGCCGCCTTCGGAGGCCGGGTGTTGCACGCAGCCCGGATCATGCACGGCAAAACTTCAGAAATCAGCCATGACGGCAAGGGTGTTTTCCGTGACTTGCCCGACCCCATTACCGCAACCCGTTACCATTCCCTGGCAGTTGAACGTAAGAGTCTACCTTCTGGTCTGGAAGTGTCCGCTGAGGCTGAGGACGGTGAAATCATGGGGTTGCGGCATCGGCAGTATCCAGTGGAAGGAATCCAGTTTCACCCAGAATCGATTCTCACCAAAGAAGGTATGGATATTTTGAGGAACTTCCTCAATCTTTGAATCGATGCTACTAACCTTGCAAGAGGAGGAGACCATGCTGAAGACAGCCATCCAGAAAGTAGTCGATGGCATGGATCTGAGCGAAGAGGAGATGGAAGGTGCAATGGACGTAATCATGAGCGGCCAGGCGACGCCAGCCCAGATCGGAGCCTTCATCACCGCACTCAGGTTAAAAGGTGAAACCATTGAAGAGATCACTGGAGCCGCCCGAGTCATGCGACGAAAAGCCACCAAGATCGGTTTCGATAGCTCTGCGGTGAGCATAGACCGGGACGATATCAACCTAGATCTGGAGACCGTCGTAGATACTTGCGGTACGGGTGGTGATGGCACCAATACCTTTAACGTCTCCACCACTGCCGCCTTCGTGGTGGCAGGATGCGGTCTGCGGGTCGCCAAGCATGGAAATCGCTCGGTTTCGAGTCTCTGCGGCAGCGCCGATGTCATCGAGAAGTTGGGAGTAAACCTGGATGTGCCTCCGGAGGTGGTGGAAGAGTGCCTCAGTCAGGTGGGAATCGGTTTCCTCTTTGCACCCGCCTTGCATGGGGCCATGAAGTATGCCATTGGACCCCGGCAAGAGATAGGCATCCGCAGCATCTTTAACATACTGGGTCCCCTGACCAACCCGGCGGGAGCCAACGTTCAGGTGCTGGGCGTTTACGACAAAGAGCTTACTCCGGTTCTTGCCGAGGTATTGAACAGGTTAGGTTCCAGGAGTGCCTTTGTGGTCCACGGTGAGGACAGCCTCGATGAGGTCAGTATCACTGGTCGAACCTTTGTGAGTGAGCTGAAAGAGGGGGAGGTGTCTACTTACACCATTGAACCGGAAGATTTCGGTTTACCTCGCGCCTCCATCAGTGAGATCAAAGGCGGGGATGCAGAGACAAACGGGCAGATAGTTCTGGATGTGCTGCAAGGTGAACCGGGTGCCCGGAGAGACATTGTGCTACTCAATGCGGCGGCGGCACTCGTTGCGGCAGGGATGGCTGGCGATTTTCGCGAGGGTATAAAACAGGCGGCTGAGGCGATCGATTCCGGAGAAGCCCTGAAGAAGCTGCAAGCGCTCAAAAAAATCACGAACAGACAATAATGTACCGGTTGAAATGTCATGATTCTTGACGATATTGTTGCACGCAAGAAGGAGCGATTGATCGAGCTTAAGAGAAAGTCGATCCAGGCCGAGCTGGAGAAAGCTGCTACTTTGGCTTCAAAACCACGCGACTTCACTGCTGCACTAGAGCACGGGGGTAGACCGGCTGTCATAGCCGAGATCAAGAAGGCATCGCCTTCAGCCGGCGAGATCCGGGCGAATCTTGAGGTGGCAGAGATCGCGGCAAGTTATGAAAGGGCAGGGGCTGCAGCCATCTCGGTGATTACCGAAGAGGATTTTTTTCAGGGTAAACTAGGATATCTGAAGGAGGTGAAGACGGCGGTCTCTTTGCCGATTCTCTGTAAAGACTTTATCATAGATCCCATACAGGTTGTCGCCGCACGTGCCGCGGGCGCCGACGCACTGCTGCTCATTGCAGCCATCCTGGAGCAAAGCTCTCTGTTGGAGCTATTGGCCATGGCTCGTGATCTAAGTATGGCCTGTTTAGTTGAGGTTCATAATCAGGAGGAAATGGAGCGGGTGCTGACAACGGATGCCCGCATCATCGGCATCAACAACCGCAACCTGCGGACCTTTCAGGTGAGCCTCGATACTACCTTCAAGTTACGCCCCAGCATTCCGTCAGATAGGTTGGTTGTGAGTGAAAGCGGTATTCAAGAACGGAGCGATTTACAGTCTCTGGCGTCGGCGGCCGTTGATGCGGTATTGGTGGGAACAAGTCTCATGCGGGCAGAGAATCCAGGTCAAAAGCTGCGTGAACTAATGGGGAAGAGTTGACAGATCTCACATTTTCTAAAATGAGAAAGATGCAGTAACCTCTATGGCAGTGCGCATTAAAATTTGTGGTATTACCAACGAAGAAGACGGACTGGCTGCAGCCAAATTTGGCGCTGATGCCCTGGGCTTTGTTTTCGCCCCCAGTCCCAGACGAATCTCGGTCGAAAGAGCACGGGAAATCATCAAGGTCCTACCACCCCTGGTTCAGACAGTGGGGGTTTTTGTCAATGAAGACCCAGAAAAGGTGCTGTCTACAGCCGCTGCCTGCGGGCTGGACATCCTGCAGTTTCATGGTGATGAGTCTGCTGCCTACTGCAGCAGCTTCGATCGCCGGGTGATAAAGGCGGTGCGTTTGCAAAGCCGGGATGACCTCGACAATCTGTCGAAATATGTCAATGTTGTTGACGCCCTGTTACTTGACACTTACGTAGCCAACAAGCTCGGCGGCACAGGTATTACCTTTGATTGGAAATTGGCTGTAGAGGCCAGAAGATACGGAAGGATAATTCTTGCAGGGGGTCTAAACCCAGAAAATGTGGCGGCTGCCATCAGCATGGTCAAGCCTTACGCTGTTGATGCCAGCAGTGGTCTTGAGCAAAGTCCGGGAGCCAAGGATCACGAGAAAATGGCACAGTTCATGAGAGAAGCCATTCACTGAGGAGTGATTATGGATAAGACTGGCTACTATGGAACTTTCGGCGGTGCATTTATTCCAGAGATTCTTAGCACCACCCTCGAACAATTGCAGCTCGGTTTTCAGGAGGTCAAGGAAGATCCAGCTTTCTGGTCAACCTATCAAAGTCTGATGTCCACCTATTCATGCCGACCTACACCTCTGACTTACGCAGAAAATTTGAGCCGCCATTTTGGCGGACCCCAAATCTATCTAAAACGTGAAGACCTTAATCACACCGGTGCTCACAAGCTCAATAATGTTATGGGGCAAGGTTTACTGGTGCAAAGAATGGGGAAAACCCGCGTCATTGCAGAAACGGGGGCGGGGCAACACGGAGTCGCCACTGCAACGATGGCTGCCAAGTTCGGTTACTCGTGCACCATCTACATGGGAGAGGTGGACGTGGCACGGCAGCGGCCCAACGTTTTTTGGATGGAGCAATTGGGTGCCACAGTGGTACCAGTCAGAGATGGAGCCCGAATATTGAAAGATGCCATAAATGAAGCTCTGCGCGATTGGTCCACGAATATGGACACGACACACTATGTGCTGGGCACTGCCTGCGGACCTCACCCTTACCCGGAGATGGTATCCTATTTTCAGTCTATCATTGGTACGGAAGTGAGAGAGCAGATACTCCGACAAAGCGGCCGCGCACCCACGCGAGTGTACGCCTGTGTTGGTGGAGGATCCAATGCTCTGGGGATATTCAGCGGTTTCCTTGATGATGCAGAAGTGGAACTGGTAGGTGTTGAGGCTGGGGGCCAAGGTCTGGAGACCCACAAACACGCATCCCGGCTGGCTTCAGGGCATGGCAGCGTTGGCGTGGCCCAAGGCTATAAGACCTACTTTTTACAGGACGATGACGGCCAGATGCTGGAGACGCACAGTGTGGCGGCCGGACTCGATTACATCGGGGTATCACCCATTCTCTCAGCTTATCATGAAGAGGGTAGGATCCGCTTTGAGGCGGCAACCGACGAAGAGGTGCTGGAGGCGACCCGGCTGGTTATGAGAAAGGAGGGCATTATTCCTGCCTTGGAATCAGCACATGCTCTGGCCGGAGCGTTTCGCGAGGCACCGGAGATGAACGGTGATGGGGTGGTGGTAATCAATCTGTCAGGACGCGGGGACAAAGATATTTTTACCATTGCCGACGCTTTGGGAGATACAGCCTGGAAGTCCTTCATTACCACGAAGGCGGAGGAATACCGTGCTTGAAGACTATATTCGTAACAAGCAGAAGGAAAAGGACATCCTGCTCATGGCCCATGTAGTGCTAGGTTATCCTAGCATTGAGGAGACTTTTGAGCTGGTGCAGACAATTGTTGAGGCGGGCGTGGACCTGATGGAGTTACAGATTCCTTTTTCTGAGCCCATTGCTGACGGCCCAGTGATTCTGCAAGCAAACCAGGCTGCCCTCGCAGATGACGTCAAGGTAGATGACTGCTTTAGATTAGCCCGTAAGATCACGGATGCATCTGATATCCCCTTTCTTTTCATGACGTACTACAATGTTGTTTTCAAAAGAGGAGAGGAACGTTTCTTCGCCGAGACGAGAGGGGCAGGTATTTGTGGTGCTATCGTTCCCGACATACCGCCGGAGGAGGGCGAGTCCTTCATGGCTGCTGCAACAGCCAATAACATTGATCCTATTTTCATTCTTGCACCCACATCTTCGTCCGCAAGGATCAACTACCTGTCGCGTTTTGGCCGCGGGTTCTTCTACTGTGTTGCCCGTAGGGGGGTAACTGGGGCCCAGACCGATTTTTCTTCTGAACTGGATGGATTCCTTGCCCGATGTAGGAAAGCAAGCCAACTGCCGCTGGCTTTGGGTTTTGGGGTTAGCTCCAAAGAAGATGTGCAATTTCTTCGAGGTAAAGTGGAAATAGCTGTGGTGGGAAGCCAGGCCCTCAGATTGTTGAATACCAACGGAACCAGAGCGGTGGGAGATTTCTTCGGTAAACTCAGGTGAGTGTTTGTGCTATGGGCGAGCAGTCTTGACCACCAGATAACCTTCCATCGCCTTGGAGATGATTGCCATTATGGCTTCCTGCTCCCGGGTATGCCATTGACCCCGGCCCAGAGTGGGTTCAAGATGTCCTAAAATGGCTGTTGTGAGCTCATCGGTAATATTCTCTTGGTAGGTGTGTTCATGGATCTTTATGGTTACGGCCATTTCCAATTCTTTATCGATCTGGTCCAAGGTCTCCAGTAAGGTTGCTTCCCTCTCTTTGAGCCCACCCATCTTGGCGTATTCAGTGCGCTTCTGCAATCCTTTCTTGTACTCGTCCAGGGCTAAAGCGGCCGCGGCGAGGGCGAGAACCTGCTCTTTGCGGCTCCGTTTTTTTAGAAGATTTTCAATGGTAATTGCAAACTCTTGTAACTCTTTGTCCTTGAACTCTTCACCTGAGGCGGACATCTTCTCAACCTTTGCTATTACCTTTTTGCTGATCTTCTCGCTCATTGTCAATCTCCTCTAGAGCAGTGGTGACCTGAAGCAAAAGAGCTGTCTCACAACCGAGCCGGTTGGTGGACCTAAATATGCTAACTTCGCATAATTATGCGCAAATTGTCAAGGACCATGGACTCAGAAAAGTAACTTGACTTTTCCTGCGGTATAGTCTAACTTGGCAGACTCATTTGAAATTTAGGCTAAGGGTAACAATGAAACGACAGTCCTATACATTTTACGGCTATTATTATTTCGTCACCATGGCGAATGAGGGGGCTGTACGCAGGTGTTGATCCCATAAGTATTATGAATGTGTTTTGAAAGCCGCGGCAGTCCTTGGGCCGCGGCTTTTTTATTTTGTTTTGAAAAGCCAAGAACACAGTCCACACAAAGGGCACAGAGATTATGA
>CAMYLW010000056.1 GCA_947259475.1 Thermodesulfobacteriota bacterium | reverse complement strand
CGATAGTTCTGAAAATGCTTTGATTAGCATCGCCTGGTTTTTAACCGGGACCAACCTACCAATGGTAGCTATGACCACTTCTGTCTCGGCGATTCCCAGCCTTTTCCTTATTTTCTTATTCTCATTGCTGGGGGAGAATCGGTTTGTATCGACACCATTCTGGATAACCTTTATTCTCTCTTGAGAAAAACCAATTGTTTTTGCTAATTTCTGTTTATGAACCTCGGATACGGAGAGTATTTGATCTGCAATACCCCAGACTAGCCTCTGGATGTAAGTGTTTACTGATTTTTTTTGGATTGTTCCATGTTCACCATGAACAATCACAGGGATCCTTCCCAGCTTTGCGCCAATGATCCCTTCACACATTGTACCCCAGGCATGTGTGTGGAGAATATGAGGCTGCCATATCCTGCAGACCTTCAGAATTTTCAGTGGTAGGGTTGGATCGTTTCCCGCCTTCTTTCCGAGCTCAAACACCTTAGTTCTACTTCGATCTAACCGTCCTTTCAGGGAGCCACCGCCAACGAATGTACAGATTGAGCTCTCGAAATGGAGTGGGTCGATGTGGTTTACCAAATTTACGATGCCGTTCTCAGCTCCTCCTACATTCAGCTGATGGATAGCATGCATTACTCTTAATCTTCGCATTTATTCTTCTATCACTCGTTGTGAACTGGTTAATGAAATACCGAATTGCAAGATTGATAATCTCGTAAAAAGTCATTAATGAGACGGCACAGTAAAAAGTTCCAGATGCAAGGCGCGCAAATCTTTAGGAATCAGGCGTACTTACAGGTACGCCGCAATGATTCACCCTGTTAAATCGGCTTCGCCGTCTCGCGTAGCGAGAATTTAACAGGGCGGGGATGAAGCGCAATCCCGCCGGGGCGGGACAGATGGACTTTTTACGAAGCCGTCAAGAGTTGAAGATAGCCAAGCTCATGAGGTGGTGCAAATGTATGACAGCGTATCCGCAAAGAGTCGCCAGCGCATCGCAGGAAAAATGGAAGAGATGCAGGAGAGACAGACAAGGGAGGCGGTACAAGAAATCATTGAGTTCAACAGGACTCCTTCTGACCTCAAAGGACAAGTAGACCAATTCGTGATTGGGCAGGAAAAAGGAAAGAAAGTTATCTCTACAGCAATCGCCTTCCACTATCGAAGGTTGGGAAAAGCGCTCAAGGAGGCGATTGTTGAAAGTGGGGATGATATTGACGCAGCTCTCAAGAACACGAGTACCCCCAAAGCCAATATTTTGATAGTAGGCCCCACTGGCTGCGGCAAGACATATACCAGTGAGGTAGCCTCGCAGTTGGTGGGGGTGTCATTCGTTCACGAAGACATGACCAGGTTCAGTGAGGTGGGCTACGTGGGGCGGAACGCTACTGATATTCTGGTGGATCTTTTGGTTGCAGCTGGGGGAAATCCACATGTAGCCCAGATGGGAGTAGTGTATTTGGATGAAATTGACAAGGTGGCGTCAGAGGTCGTTTCCTATAAAGATGTGTCAGGTAAGGGTGTCCAGAAAGGTCTCCTGCACCTGTTGGATGGGGTGGAGAACGTTGTTGACCTGGGTAGAGAGAAAATTTTTCTATCCACCAAGCACGTGCTGTTCATTGCCGGAGGAGCGTTTGAAAATCTGGATGTCATCGTCAAAAGGAGGATGTCAAGGCAGGGTATCGAAGGCAACTGGGCTGATTACCTGATGACGGCAGACTTGGCAGTCTTCGGTATGGAGAGACAGCTGATGGGGAGATTTCCCGTCAAGGTAGTATACGACGGGCTCACGACCCAGAATCTGAAAGACATACTTAGTAAGAGCGCAGGAAGTCCGCTTTTGGCATACACCGGCGACCTCAAAGCATGGGACATCGATTTGGCGTTCACCGACGATGCCTTAGCCCAAGTGGCACTACGTGCTCAAGAGGAGGGGACCGGAGCACGGGGTTTGATCAGTATTCTCCACCGGGTGTTGTTAGACGATATGTATAGGCTGCCTGGAAACTATACCGGTGAGTTTATGGTGGATGCAGATTATGTGAGGTCGAAATTGTGATGAGATTTAAAAGCCTTTCAGATTTAAAGCGGCAGAAGCCAAAGGAAGTGACCCTGGCGACCTTGCCGCAGGAAGTTTCTATGACTCATTATGCCAAGGAGAAGGCTTTCAAGATTAGTGAGCTTGTCCTCGAGATTCATGAAGAGAGTTATGAGTGGTATGGGTTCACCATTGCCGACAAAGAGAACCCCGAACTAATAACAGACATTGGCTTGCCTCAGAACGATCAGAACCTTCAAGAGTATGCGGCCATAGGCCCTGCGCGGATAGCCGAATATTACGATTCGCTCTCGGAGGACACCATCATAAATGGATGGATACATTCCCATGGCGCTCTCCAATACATGCATTTCTCTCACACTGATGAGGCAAACCATGCCACAGTGCTGGATTTTGTCACTGCCCGGCTCAGAAAAACTGTGGCCAAAAAGGAGATTCCCATCCAGGACCTCCAATTGTTGGTGAAAGACGAGTTCGAAGAAAAGGAGCTGGAAGAGGGAAGTGTTTCTCTTATAACCGATGCGGTCGTCTCAGAGGCGATCCTCATGGAAACCATATATGGTGGATTTAGCTACAGTATTGTAATTGGCGACGAAGGCTGGCACGAGCAAGAGATCCATTACCAAGAAAGGGGCATGATCTCGGGTCACACTCACGTGAGCATGAAGAGCGCAGATCTAATTCTTATAGACAATGGAAGATCTTTGACTCAGGCTGAGATCATTGTGCTGAGCAAGGAGGTTGCGGAGAAGATTCAGCCCAACACCAATCCGCCGACCGAGGTAATCGAACGAATGTAAACCGCATAGCACGAAATGTCATTAAGTCATTACGCTGCGCTGTCACTATGCCTTCGGCGTCATTTATGGTCATTCATTGTACTGACCTAATGACGGGCGCAGCCCTGATGACAGCGAAGCGTAGTGACGGCGAAGCCAGCTGACCTGAGGACAGCAAAGCAATGTATGCAGTGGACGCAATGTATGCAGTGGACGACGAAATAACCCCCGTTTATCCGGAGAGGAAAAAAAAGGTACCGTTCGATGACCGACTTGACCGGCAACTACGTATTCACGGTTGGGATCAAGCCGCTTTGGATGGGGCCAAGATTGGTGTTGTGGGTGATAATGATCTCTTAGCATCTCTCTATATAATGTCGGCATCAGCTCTCGGGATTAACAATATTTCTGTCATTGCGCCCGTATTGGATGAAACTCTCATAGATACAGCGAAAAGAGTAAATCCGCGGTTCAACTTGATGTACCTGGAAGGATTTTACAGCCATCCTGCTATGGATGATGCTTTCAACGGCTGCAACCTGATAGTCGATTTGAGTCATTACGGTCTGGCGAACAAACTGCTGTTGGAAAAAGGTTACAGAGAAAACGTACCTATCGTTAGAGGTTACTGTTACGAAAAGGATGACCAACAAGGATTCAAGGTATTCACCTATAGAAAAGGACGTGAATGGCAAGAACTTGAGCAGATTGTCTCGCCAAATAATTTACCCAACGGCCATTTTGATGATGGAGTGTTAGACATCATTGTTTCAGGGATAGTGTTGGAGGAGACGAAGAGTATTCTGATGAATCAAAAAGTGTCCAAGAGCATAATTTCATATGAGAGAAGCAAGCTCGGTAGCCTGGAGAAAAATCAGAGAATACTGGTCACCGGCTCAGGGGCACTGGGAGTTTTTGTCGGCTTGGGGCTTGCCTACTCGGGTTTTCTGGACGGCACGTTCTTGGATCCAGATGTGGCCGAAACCACAAATTTGAACAGACAGGTTCTTTTTTATGACGCTGTTGGTGATAGCAAGGCAGAGACGCTAGCCAGAAGACTCAGTCGTTTCTTCAACATCAACGCCAAGGCCCGGATCGGTTATTTTAAACGAGACACTGATATCTCATCTTATAATGTCATATTTGATTGTGTTGACAATTTTGAAACCAGAATCGTGATCAGTGAAAAGTGTAAAGAACACAATAAGCTAATGATTAGCGGTGGTACGAACGTGGACGCGGGTCAAGCTCTTTTCTACGATCCTGCAGCAGATGAGAGAACTCCGGCGGAATTGTTGGGGTTATATGATATCGTTGATGAGCGAACCATTGATGCCCCCGAGAGAGTAAGGGCTTCCTGTAAGTACAGGCCCGACCCGTCTGTGATCATGACAAATCAAATCATTGCAGGCTTTATGGTTGACTCCTACCGAATGCTCTTGGCCGGCCAGATACCGAAAAACTTCTTCTACGATTCCAAAAGGGATGGGAAGACGTAAATGGGAAGCATGCGGAGCCTCTATGATTTATGATTTAAGAATGCAGATTTAAGATTTAAAAACTCAGTACCTCAGGGTAGAAGATTCATATGCTCTTCAATCTGCAATCTCCAATCTTAAATCTCAAATCCCTTTAATCACCGTGCAACCTATTTTGCACTGTAAACACTCTTTGCATGACTTCGTAACTTCACTGACTCACACCAACTTTCCTCTCTTCCCCTCCCCTGCATGTCAATATTTGTTGCACCCTTACAAATATCGGTTCCCCACAAAAATCGGCTCCAAAAAGGGCTGATTTAAGAATTTTTCCTTCCCGCCATCTTATCCAGTCAAAAGGTCATAACCATTCGCAATCTAAGTATTTCCTCGACACTGTTCGGTACAGAAATCAGCACGGTTAAGGTGAGCGGTGCGAAGGAACTATCCTTTTGTGGAACAGCGATTGGAGGGTAAAGCAATGGCATACAGTGAGATACTTTCCCAGGAACATTCAGGTGAGCCCTACTATGTCGGTATTGATGCCGGCTCGGTTAGTCTCAACTGCGTTGTGATCAATCACAGCAAGGAAATCGTCTGTGAATTTCCCTATAAACGTCACTTGGGCAGGGTGGAAGAGAATGCTGCCGAGTTAATTCGAGATCTTTACCAGAGATTTGGAGAGAAGGCGATTCGTTCCATTTCTTTCACCGGAAACCACGGCAAGAAGCTCAGCGAAAAGTTGGGAACGTTTTACGAATACGAATCTATCAGTCAGGTCCTTGGCGTCCTCTTCATAATGCCTGATGTACGAACAATAATCGTCTTGGGAGGCCAAGACACGGCCCTCTTTCAAATTGCCCACGCCCCTGAAAAGTGGGAATTGGAATATTTCAATACCAATGGACCCTGCGCCTCAGGTACCGGGTCTTTCATCGATCAACAGGCGCAAAGATTGGCAACGGCCCTCTATGCAGACGAACAGGATATTTCTCAAAATCAGATCGATACAATATTAGCCGGCTTCATAGAACTTGGCCTCACAAGTGATATACCCGCCAACGTGGCCTGCCGCTGCACTGTATTCACCAAGTCTGACATGATTCATCTCCAAAACAAGGGAGAAAAGCTAGAGGACATTATTTATGGGCTCCACGTGGGAAATGCGATGAATTACATGAGCACTATCGTTTCCAATCGAAGGTTGAAAGAACCGATGGTTTTTGTGGGCGGACTATCATTGAACAGTCTTCAAGTAAAAGCCTTTCAGAGTTACCTGCCGGAGTTGATTGTCCCCCACTACAATACTTCCACTGGGGCCCTGGGCGTAGCATTGCGCGCCCTTGAACTGGGGAGTGAAGACAGGGTGGACTTAGTTGACCTTGTGAGTTCGAACTCTAACCAAGCACTGACAGTGCCTTCTGCTCCCAGATTAACACTGAAGAAGACTCTCTTTCAGAGCACCAAGCAGGTCCAAAATAAGATCTTTCGAAAAAAAACCAAGGCTTATCTGGGAATTGATATCGGCTCCACAACAACCAAATACGCTTTGGTAGACGAAGAGGGCAAAATCATCCACAAAACATACGTCCCCACCCAAGGCAGGCCAATAGAAGTGACGAAAAACCTCCTAGAGTGCATACGACATGACCTCGGTGAGAGGATTGAGATAGCGGGAACCGCTACTACTGGATCGGGCAGGAATGTGGTGGGAGATTTTCTCAATGCGGACCTGATAATTGATGAGATAACGGCTCACGCCAAAGGGGCGGTTGCCATAGACCGAGAGGTAGATACCATCTTTGAGATTGGCGGTCAGGACTCAAAATACATCCACATTGACAATACTTACCCTCTCGATTTTGACATGAACAAGGTGTGCGCTGCAGGGACAGGCAGTTTTTTGCACGAACTGGCAAACAAGTATGGAATCAATATAGTGGGAGAATTTCAAGAAATTGCCCTCTCTGCAAAAAGACCCGTAAAGCTCGCCGAAAGATGTACTGTTTTCATGGAGTCGGACCTTGTCTCGTATGACCAACTAGGCTTACCTCTGGAAGATCTCATAGGGGGTTTGTGCTATGCGATTGTTCATAATTACCTCAACCGGGTAGTGGGCGATAGGAAAATAGGACAGAGGGTGATGTTTTTGGGAGGCCCCTCTTTGAACAAAGGGGTAGTGGCAGCCTTTGAAAATGTCCTTGGCAAAGGTCTCATTGTCCCCCGCCATAGAGAGGTTCTCGGTGCCTACGGCGCGGCCCTTAGTGTCCAAGAAAGAATGCGACTGAGAACCATAGGCAGGAGCAAGTTTCGTGGCCTCGCAAGTGCCATTGAAGACGAGATGAATTACCGGGAAAAAACATGTCAGGTGGACCCTCACTGCCACAACCAATGCAAACTCAAGATTTATGATTTCGACGGTCGTCGGTCCACTTGGGGAGGTGAATGTGGCCGCTATGAACATACAAAAAGAGGGATCTCTAAAAAAGAAAACCTTTTCAAAGTCAGGCAGAAGCTGTGGGAAAAATACATGGCTGGAGTTTTCGAAGAGTTGACTGAAGAGCCTCTCATGGAGATAAGCGGGCGGCCAACTGTAGGAATGCAAAGGGCCCTCTATGGCCACCAGAGCGCTATTATCTGGGCTCATTTTTTTGACCGCCTCGGCTTCCGACTCGTACTTACTCCACCAACCAATACACGCATATCCAGAGTTGGCATAGAAAGCGTGGCGGCTGAGACCTGCTATCCCGTGAAGGTTTCCCACGGTCATATCAAGGAATTGATCGGCAAAACCAAATACCTCTTTATCCCCAGCATGATCGATATGACCACAGCAAAGGAGTCGGAAGTGGGGTCATATTGTCCCATGGTTCAGACCAATGCTTATACCGCTCGAATGGCTTTGGGGATAGACAAGTCAGCCCTTTTGAGTCCGGTCATCCATGGAAAATATGACCCGGATACCCGTGCGCTGGAGATTGCTGAGCAGATAGGATCAAAGCTTGGGGTAACCAGGTCGGCCATACGGAAAGCTCTCTATTGCGGCCTAGAGAAACAGAATGAGTTTAGTGAGGCTCTCCAGGAAATCGGGCGCACACTTCTGGCGGAACAGAACCAAGATGAACCAATTGTGGTGGTCACGGGCCGACCTTACAACCTCTATGATGAGCGGTTGAATTTAAGACTTGGTCAGAATCTGGCCAAGATCAACTTGATGGCGTTGCCCATGGATTTCATTGATGTTGATTCAGTGGATCTTGAGGACTTCTCATTCATGTATTGGGGTCTGGGGGCGCAAATTCTGCGGACAGCTAAATTTATAAAAAGACACCCTAACTGCTTCGGCCTTCATTTGACCAACTTTAGCTGCGGGCCGGACTCTTTTATCGAACATTTTTACAAGTTCATTCTGGGGGAAAAACCCTCTTTGATCTTGGAACTTGATGAACACAGTGCTGTTGCCGGTGCAATGACAAGGCTGGAGGCCTACAAAAACGTTATTGAAAACAAAATGCAAGGTTACAAATCAAACGTTCATCAGAAAGTCAGCGTGGGGGATTAAAAAATGGCAACGAAAAACGTGATCAGTTTTCCATCTGGCGGTAACAAAGCTCATCTAAAAGATAGGACTTTATTGATTCCCGAGATGAATCGAACCGGAGCAAATCTGCTGGCTGCAACCTTTAGGAGTTTTGGCGTGCGGGCCAGAGTCATGGACACCTACAAGGGTCTTGACTTAGGCAAAGAATATACCTCCGGCAAAGAATGCTATCCCTGTCAGGTCACCATGGGGGATATCCTCCATTGTATTGAGAAGGAGAGAGAGGACCTGGGCGAAAGTTTCAATCCGGCAGATTATATTTACTTCATGCCCGAATCAGAAGGACCGTGTCGCTTCGGTATGTACAATAAATACCAGCGCATAGTATTGGACTCATTTTCCGGACTGAAGGAACTGCAGATCCTGTCTCCTACGAACAGCGATGCATATTCTTTAGGGGATATTTTGGCCGAGCACCAGGAGCAAGATTTTAGAAAAACGGCATATTTTTCCATGGTAGTAACCGATATCCTCGACAGGCTTCTCTGGAGAATCAGGCCCTATGAACGAGAACCAGGGATGACAGATGCTTACATGGAAAAATCCAGGAGATCAGTGGCAGACACCTTCGAAATCTATGGGAGAAAAAAGCTTTTTGGCAAGATTATGGACAAACTGGAAGAAATTGTTGAAGGGACGAAAAGTATCGTCGATCCCACTATCGCCCCAAAACCTGTGGTCGGTATTGTTGGGGAGATCTTCCTGAGGATGCACGAGCATGCCAATCAGGATTTAGTTAGGGTTCTGGAGAAACACGGGGCTGAGGTAGTCAATGCCTCCCTTTGCGAATGGGTAAACTACGTAAGCTATGATGGGTTAAGACAGGCCCAAAGGGAGTTTCTGCTGAACCTCAAGCAACTACGTTTGGAGCCCATGAAAGCTTCTCTAAGAAAAATAATTGGCTTCGGGGGGGATCTCCTCTACAAAGAATGGAGACAGAGAAAGGCTTATAGAAGGATAAGAGATCTTATTGATATCCCGGAAGGGGAGGGAAGCGGCAATCAGGACCTTCATGTACCAGGCCAACCAGCACCACAACCAATCGCATATTTTCAAGCACAACCAATGAATACTGACTTGAAACAGAAAACTTCTCAGCGCTCAGCATTCGAGTATCAGCTATCTAGTCGTCGAGAATATGAACAGCAGAACCGCAGAACAAGGAACCGCAGAATATCGAAGTGAAAAACATTTTCTTATTCCTTTCAATAACTTCTGCTGTTCGAAATTCCTTGTTCGACCTGCCCGCCATCGCGAGCCGCTCAGGCGAGGCGGGCGGGTATTCGATATTCAAAATATAAAGGAGGCTGAATCCCGCTACGCAGGAAAAGATCAGGTTTTCAATGTTGGCATCTCCCACCGTCCAGCTTAGTGAATAGATCGGTGTTTCTTGCATTTTCCAACGCTGTTTTGTAACCTGAGCCTAGCCCGGATAATTCATGAATTATCCGGGCTAATTGAAAAAGGAATACTTTGAGCAACATTTCAATGGAGTGGTTTAAAAATGACCTCCAATACCACTGAGGCCGAGATACTCACTCTGGCCAATATAATGACCAGTCTTCGCCTAGTATTCACCCCATTAATGCTCTATTTTGCTTGGATCGGCGACTCTACTCTTTTTATCTCTCTCTTTGCTCTCTCGCTCGTCCTCGGATTTACTGACGGTTTGATTGCCAGGAGGTTGAATCAGGTTACTGAACTGGGTGGAAAATTAGATAGTTGGGTGGATCTTGCCACGGTCATCACTGTTGCACTTTGCGCCTGGTGGTTATGGCCGGAACTGGTTCGACAAGAGGCTCCTTTTGTTATTGCGGTGTTGGTAAGCTATACAGTCCCAGTCATACTCGCCTTCTTAAAATATGGTCGCCTTACGAGCTACCAAACGTGGACTACCAAACTTTCATTAGTGCTCACTAGCATAGGTCTCCTTTTGGCATTAATGGGTGGGTCCCAATGGCTCTTTGAGTTGGCCGTTCCCATTTTGGTTTTTGCCGGAATAGAAGAAATCGCTATCACTACTATTCTGCCCCAATGGCAGTTCAAAGTACCTACTATCTGGCATGCAATTACAATCGAACGGGAGAGAGCAAAGGAAGAAGTGATGGAGAGCGAGGAGAAACTTCGAACAGTTCTCACTAACATTGAGGACGGCTACTTCGAGGTAGACCTCACTGGGAACCTTACCTTTTTCAATCCTATCCTCTGCAAGTATCTCGGCTACACCGAAGCAGAACTGCTCGGTATGAACAACCAACAATTTATGACTCCCGAAACCGCCGCGGAGGCTTACAAAGTGTTTAACGAAGTGTATCGCACCGGGAAACCCACGCAAGCATTCGATTGGGATGTGATAACAAAAGACGGTGAGAGAAGATTTGTCGAAACCTCGGTGTCCCTCATTCGTGACTCGGAAGGTCAGCCTGTCGGTTTTCGAGGAATCGCTCGCGACACCACCGAGCGCAAGCGAGCCGAAGAGCAACTCTATCACGCCAGTAGAATGGTGGCCTTGGGAACCCTTGTCTCCGGTGTGGCCCATGAGATTAACAACCCAAATAATTTCATTATGTTAAATACACCGATATTGAGCGAGGCCTGGGACAGCATCGTGCCCATTCTTGAGGAGTACTATGAACAAAATGGTGATTTTGTCTTAGGGGGAATGAATTACTCAGAGATGAGGGAAAATATCCCCTTGCTGTTTTCGGGGATATCAGATGGATCCAAGCGCATCAAGCAAATCGTGGAAGACCTGAAAAGTTTCGTCAGGAAAGACATCCCTGATGTAACACAGCCAGTGGATATGAATAATGTATTAAAGTCAGCCCTATCACTCGTTGCCAACATGATCTATAAGTCAACAAGACATTTTTCTGTCCGTTATGGCAGAAACATCCCGCCAATAAAAGGAAACTTTCAGCGGCTTGAACAGGTCATCATCAATTTGATCCAAAATGCTTGCCAAGCACTTCCAAACAACAGGAGAGCAATACGGGTCTCAACATCCATTTACGAAGAAAATGGTAGCGTTGTGCTTAGAGTTAAGGACCAAGGGAAGGGTATCCCATCTGAAAGCCTGCCACATATTACGGATCCATTCTTTACCACGAAACAGGATTCCGGTGGAGTTGGCTTGGGTCTATCAATCTCTGAAAGAATTGTTGAAGAGCACGGAGGCAGAATGATTTTCACCTCTGAAGTGGGAGAAGGCACCCAAGTTGAAGTTATTCTGCCCATTGATAACAACCGGCAGTAATGTGAAGGAGATAATGTGATGGCCACATCCACGTATCCCCACCTACCTGTGATGTTGGTGGATGATGAGGTACAGGCTCTGGATAGTTTTGAACTGGCGCTCCGTTCCGGAAATGTGAATAACTTTATTCGTTGTCAGGATAGTCGGGATGTCATTTCTTTGCTGGCGGAGCAAGAAAGCGATGTCATGCTGCTGGACTTGAGAATGCCCCACCTGTCGGGTGAAGAGTTGCTGCCGATGGTTACAACTGATTTTCCCCATGTTCCAGTCATCGTCATTACTGGAGCGGACGATGTAGAAACTGCGGTCAGGTGTATGAAGGCTGGCGCCTTTGATTACATCGTTAAGCCGGTTGAAAGAAGTCGACTTGTTGCCAGTGTCAAGAGAGCTATAGAGCTTCGTGAATTGAGGCGGCAAAACCAGCTGCTCAAAGCTCACGTCTTATCCGATCAGCTCCAGAATCCTGAGGCGTTTTCAGAGATAATTACCACCAGCAAAATAATGAGATCCATCTTTCAGTATATTGAGTCAATTGCCACCAGCCCGCAACCTGTCCTAATAACGGGTGCTACCGGTGTGGGCAAGGAGTTGGTAGCCAGAGCGGTTCATACTATCAGCAGGCGCCAGGGAGATTTCATTGCCGTTAATGTTGCTGGCCTGGATGATAGCGTTTTTGCCGATACTCTTTTTGGACACAGGAAAGGTGCTTTCACCGGTGCTGACCAGACCCGCACCGGCTTAGCGGAAAAGGCATCGGGTGGTACTCTTTTTCTGGACGAGATAGGTGATCTGAGCCCTGCCTCCCAGGTAAAACTCCTGCGTTTTTTGCAGGAAGGCGAATTCTTCCCCCTGGGATCAGACGTTGCCAAGCGTTCAGATGCCCGGATAGTCGTAGCCACCAACCAAGAACTCGAGACATTGCAGAACGCGGGCACGTTTCGGAAGGACCTCTATTACAGGCTTCGTATTCATCATGTCCATATTCCACCACTTCGTGAGCGCACAGAGGACTTGCCTCTTCTTCTGAACCATTTCTTGGAGAAGGCAGCAAAAATACTGGGCAAAAAGAAACCAACCCCGCCTGAAGAGTTGTTAACCCTACTCGGTGCATATCATTTTCCTGGAAATATTAGGGAGCTGGAATCGCTGATTTTCGACGCTGTCAGCAAGCATACAGCTGGCAAAATTTCAACCAAGGTGTTCAAGACCTACATCTCCCAGAAACATCCCGCCTTCTCAACAGATTCAAAGGAAATGCCGCCGAAAGAGACTTCTTTGCTATCCTTCTCGGAGCAATTACCTACCCTTAAACAGGCTGAACAGTTGCTGATTTCTGAGGCCATGAAACGCTCCGACGGCAACCAGGCCATCGCTGCCATGCATTTGGGCATATCCCGCCAAGCGTTGAATCGACGCCTGAGACAAACTGGGAAGTAAAGAATCCGGGCTAGGAACACGACTACCTATATACCTACAATGACTAACGTTGCTTCTAACAAATCAGCTATCCCATCCTATACAACTCTGCTGTGGATTTGTTGCGGTGTCGCCTTCGGTGGCTTTTTGGGGTCGCACATGCGACTTCCTGTGGTACCCCTTTACGCCCGATCGCTAGGTGCTGATACAGTATTAGTAGGAATCATCAATTCCGCCTTTTTCCTTATGGCGGCCTTGCTGTCTTTTCCCTTGGGAATGATGTCAGACCGCTTGGGGCGCAAACGGCTGGCCTGTTTTGGTGCACTCATCCTCTCGGCCACATCATTTTTGCTCTACTTCAGCAAAACCCCTTGGCAGATGGTTTGGATTTATCTCTTTTTTGGTATTGGCTTGGCTGCCTTTGGCCCAACCATGATGTCACTGGTCGCTGATATTTCTCCAGCCACTCACCTTGGGCGTTCCTATGGATGGTATACGACGGCCCTCTACACTTCCATGAGTCTTGGCCCGGCGTTGGGAGGGTTCGTGGCTGAGGAGTTAGGGTTTCTTCAGGTATTTTTTATCTCAGGGATTCTCATCTTTATCACTTTCTGGCTGATTCTCTTCTATTTGCCCCGGGCTCGCCATATTCTGGACACGAAGGCCAAAAAGAATGAATCTGCTGTGGCGGCGAACCTGTTACACAATCGTCCTCTTGTGGGTTGCTGGTTGGTTACCTTGGGGGGCTGTTTTGGACTGGGGATGTTTATAACCTTCTTTCCTCTCCATGCTCAGAATCAGGGCCTGAATGTGGCTGAGATCGGACTGGTTTTTGCGGTGCAAGGGTTATCGAATGCCCTCTGTCGGATTCCCTTCGGTTATCTTAGCGACAGAGTTGCCAGACGTGGATCTCTGGTGATTCTGGGACTCCTTGGGTTTTCTGCTGCTATGGTTGGTTTTGCGGTATCTGAAAATGTGGTTCACTTCATTTTGACGGCAACCCTTTTTGGCATTAGTATGGGGTTGGCTTTTACCTCTGTCGGTGCACTTATCGCAGAGGCTGTTGACCAGGAGTCGCGAGGGCTTGCTATGGGTGGCTACAATACCTGTATCTATTTCGGTATGATGCTCAGTTCTGCCCTCATGGGGGGTATAATTCAGAGAATAGGCTTTGAGAATGGCTTTCACCTGACTGCGGTGATAAATTTTCTGTTGGTGGGCTTTTTTTACCTTTTCATGAAGAACTTCGAACCATATAAAGGAGAAACAATCACTCAATAAAAGAGGAGGGAAAACCTCCAAAAACAATGAAATCACCTAGTAAGGAGATCGCTCATGAAGAAATCGCTTGGCGCCAAAACCATTATTTATCCAACACCGGTCTTTATTGTGGGGACATATGACAAAGAGGGAAAACCTAACGTGATGAACGCCGCGTGGGGCGGCATTGCCTGCTCGGTACCTCCATGTGTTGCAGTTTCTCTGAGGAAGGCAACCTACAGCTACGGTAGCATCGTGGAGCAGAAGGGATTTACCATCAACTTACCATCTGAAGATTACGTGAAAGAGGCGGATTATTTCGGTATGGTTTCTGGGAGAGACGAGGACAAGTTTGCAGCTACCGGACTTACTCCGGTTAAGAGTGAGCTGGTAAATGCACCGTATGTGGAAGAATTTCCTTTTGTTGTGGAGTGCAAATTACTTCATACTTTTGAGCTGGGTCTTCACACCCAATTCATTGGTGAAATCATGGACGTCAAGGTTGACGAGTCCCTGCTTGGCGAGGACAAACTTCCCGCAATTGAAAAGATTAAACCGATCCTTTTTGCCCCGGAAAACCGGGCCTACCATGGTGTCGGCAAATATCTGGGCAAGGCCTTTTCCGTTGGAAGAGAGATTCAAAAGAAGTGAGAGCAAAAGGGGAGGGAAAGGGTGGGTTGAAGAGTTCGGATTCTGCCACAGATTTTTTCAAGCTTTTCAGTAGATTTTCAATCCGCAATTGTCCTTCGGACTCCCACCCTTCGGGCGGGTTCCCAGTTTCACAATCTGCAATCGTCAATCCGGCACGCGGCGCAAGCGCCTGCGCTGCGTGTGGCTCACCCCTCTAAACCAATGACGAAAGCGTGAAGCTGATATTTCTGAGCCAAGTCATTTGCCAGGGCTGTGGCCTCCTCACGGCTGGCAAGTTTACCCACCTGCACCCGATACCAGCGACCTTTGCCGGACAGCTCCACTTCTCGAATGGTAGCTTTGTGTTTTAGACCTCTGAAGCGGGCAGCAAATTTCTTGGCGCTGGTCAAGTCTTTGAAAGAGGCCAATTGAACGGTGAAGTGATCTGTGGATGGTTTTTGCTGTTCAGAACTCTTTTTTTGTTGCTTAGCGGGTGCTGGAGGTTTGGCGGCTACCGTGGTGGGCGGTTTTTCCTTAGGTGGTGTCTTGGCTGCGGTCGGTTTTTGAATCTGTGCCTCTTTCTTTTTTGCTAGCTTTTCGTAAAATTCCAGGTCTTTGAAGGGGATTTTCTTTTTCGTAGTGGTAGTTGGAGGAGGGCTCTCCTGCCGCCCCATCTCGCTGGAGCCGGGCCAGATGCCTTCGGCCATCATCCTTTTTTTAATCTCGGTAAAATTGATATTGGCCGGGGTTATACCTTTCCCCACAAAAAGGCCGAGCACAAACATCCAGAACAGAGCCAAAAACAGGCCAAAACACCAGCCTGTCAGCGCCAGTCTGCTCACCTCAAAGCGAATCGATTTCTTCGTTTTCTTACGTTTTCTAGCTGCGCTCATAGGATAAAAGAAAATGTCTAAAATGAACTAAAATGTTCTAAAGTGTCTAAAATTTCGAAACAGGAAACCTATACTCTCATAGCTAACCGCTTTTCGTCCAGCCATTGTTCTACATCTTCTCAGGGGCTGAGACTCCCAGCAGTCCCAAGCCGTTGCGTATCACTACGCGAATTGCCTGGACCAGGTTAAACCGTGCTTGCGCCAAAGCCAGATCATCCTGGATGATTCGATGATGCTTGTAGTAGCTATGGAAGGCCGAAGCCAATTGGGTCAAGTAGTAAGGAATTCGATGTGGCTCCAGAAACCGGGCACTGTTCTCTACCACTTCCGGATACAAACTGAGCTGTTTGATGAGAGCCATTTCTTCAGGCAAGTTTAGCCGGCTGAAAGCGAGCTTCTCCTTTTCATTGAAAGCTAGCTTCTGTTCCTCCGCCAGCCTGATGATACTGCTAATCCTAGCGTGGGCGTACTGGACATAGTAAACAGGATTGTCAGCACTTTTTTCTTTGGCGAGCTCGAGGTCGAAATCCAAGGGGCTGTCCGAGCGCCGGGTCAGAAAAATGAAGCGCGCCGCGTCACGCCCCACTTCAGCGATCACGTCCCGAAGGGTCACGAATTCACCAGCTCGAGTGGACATGGCCACTTGTTGTCCTTTACGCAGCAGGTTCACCAGTTGTACCAAGAGTAATCTGAGAGCTTCGCGCTCTTGCCCCAGGGCCATGACCCCAGCATACATCCGGTCCATATACCCATGGTGGTCAGCACCCCAAAGGTCAATGACCAGGTCAAGCCCGCGGAGATATTTATCCTGGTGGTAAGCCAAGTCTGAAGCGAAATACGTGGTCATGCCATTGGCTCGAACCACCACTCGATCTTTTTCATCCCCCAGAGCGGTGGAGCGAAACCAGAGGGCGCCATCTTTTTCATAGATATGGCCGGCCGTTTTCAAGGTTTCGATCACCCGATCCACCGCTCCGTTCTCATAGAGGCTTTTCTCGCTGAACCATTTATCGTAATTGACACCAAACTCCTGGAGATCGTTTCGGATACCGTCAAGAATACGTTTGCCTGCGTAATCACTGAATAGGGGAAGCGCCTCCTCCTCGGCAACATTCAGGTAGGAGTCGCCATGAATTTCCTGCATCTCGCTGGCCAGGACTTGAATGTAGTCACCTTGGTAGCAGGTTTCTGGAAATTCCACCTGGCGGCCGAGGAGTTGCTGGTATCGCAAAAAGACCGAGCGTCCGAGAGTCTCTATCTGAGTCCCGGCGTCATTTATGTAATACTCGCGCTCCACCCGATGACCAGTGGCTTCCAATATGCTGGCAAGAGCGTCACCCACTGCAGCTCCTCGCCCATGCCCCACATGCAGGGGACCGGTGGGGTTGGCGCTGACGAACTCCACCTGTACAGAGCGGCCGTGTCCGAGATGAGATCGGCCGTAATTATGGCCCAGGCGGTGTATTTCATCCAGGATATGGAACCATGCGGAAGGACTAATCACCAGGTTTATGAACCCGGGACCGGCAATTTCCACCCTGGCAAAATAACCATCTCCGTCGGCCAATTGCTCAACGAAAGAGACCGCGATATCTCTCGGCGAGCACTTGTTCGGTTTGGCGAGATTTAAGGCGATATTGGTGGCAAAATCGCCATGAGCCTCGACTCTGGGCACTTCCAGCTGAATTTCAAAGCCGGAAGGAATTTGGAAAAGGCCACGTTCACCACAGCGTTTCAAGGTGCTGTTCAGTATTTCCAGGGTTTTGGTCTTGATCATCGGTAAACCTGCTTTTTCGTTAGCCCGGATATTTCATGAATCACTTGCTGCGACCACGGATATGGCCGTCCTTCCTGGCGTCCTCGGGTGTCGGACCCTGCGACGTACCGTTCAGGTACGCCTCGGA
>CAMYLW010000055.1 GCA_947259475.1 Thermodesulfobacteriota bacterium | reverse complement strand
TCTTTCCTTTCCTGGAGCGTGGGTTAAAGAACACGCCAATGGGATCTTGGGCTGGCACTTTGAGGGCCACCGCTCTGGCCAGAATGGAGATGGCTGCCTCCACCGGACAGATCAATCCTTGGCCTCGGCGAAATTTGCGGATCGTGAAATTTCGCCCGCTCTTATCAAATCTGAAACGCACATGCACCTCAACGGCTGCTTGTGGGTTGCGGAGGAGCTCACGCTTCCAAAGGCGGCGCCCATCGGCGGTATAGAAGGCAAAGTCGGAGGCGATGAAGGCAATGGGGGTCTTCGCCCAGTTGCCGGCCGCGGGGGCATCGGGCACCCGAGAGGGATTGGTGGAGGTGCCCACGGTTTGGGCATACTCCCCCGAGCGGGATCCAGTGAAGATCGAGAGGCGGGCCCAGTCAAAGACGGCTGCATCCCGCTGAAGCAGGGCGGACACTGTTGTCTCGAGCAGCGTGGACACCCTGGCCTGCAGAGTTTCAAACATTGCATAGGTGTACGGCTCACGCTTGGGTTTAGGTCGCCGCCACTTGCTGGCTTCCAGCAGGAGGTCGGCTATCATACCCTGTTTGGTGTTGATCTCATGACACTTCAGGCCCAAGGCTGCCTTCAGCCAGTTGCAGGCGGAGTTCATGTAGCCAGTGATGGTGCCGGGGGCAAGATCCCGCTTCTTCTTCATGGAACCACGTTCGTACGTCACATGATTCAAATAGGCGACGACCGTGGGCAGGACCTGCTCCTCCTTTAATCCAAGTATAGAGACGTCATCGAATCCGACGTCCGCCAGCCAGCTGGCAAAGTGGAAGGCTTGATTGTCCAGAGTTCGGTCGTTTTTGTCACGTACCATTCCGCGGCTCTTTCCGAGGAAGCGATGCTCTGCAGCGCGGTAAGTAGCTCGGAGGGGACTCGGTAGGCTTGACACTCGTTGAGGGCTGGGTACGTGACCTCGATAGCGCGTTGAAACGAACTTGCGCGTTTGAAACGTGACAGTACGTCGCCGGTGTCGTTGTCCTCCCCTTTCATATGAGCTTTCTGCAAAGCAAAGTGATAAGGGTAATAGGTGAGCATAGCCTGGCAGAAGCGGGCAAGGCGTCGTACAATTGGCTTCTTAGTCCGACTGGCGAAGTACATCCACGAGAGTGCCGAGGTGTTGTCACCAGTTGCCAAAATCACTGGCTGTGAGCCGGGCTTCACCAGGCTCAGTGTGAGCCACAACGTGATGATGAGTGCCAGAAATTCCAGGAGGTTGATGTGCATGCCCTGTTCGCCTGGCTTAGGCTCGTCGCCTTCATAGACCAGAAAACCCATTTGCTTGAGGTCTTCACGCGACAGCCGCCACATGAACTTTAGTTGACGGCACAGACCCCCCAGGCCTTCATAGCAGGCGTCACCCTCTGTTTTTACAGTCCACTGACGACTGACCACCATGCCAATGGGGCGCGTCCATACATAGTTGTATTTGGGATCAGTGAGTGTCTTGCGCAGCAACTGTAGCTCTAGGACACATTCCTCATCGCGTCCCAAGTCAAAGTGCTGCCACCATTCTTTGAAGGCACGTGACTTTTGCTTCTTCGAGCGGATGGCACTGCCAAAGCGGCCCTTCTGCACTTCGCTGAGGACGTCATTCAGTCGATGTTGCAGACGCAGCGAATGGTACACTCCCAGCATGGATACCGGGGCACCATGTCGAATAAGCCCCAGGGGGCGGCTGGCCCGGCTTGGTGTTATCTTCAAGTCGGAGGTTGGGTCCAACCACAACGCATCCAGCATGTCGGCGAGCTTCTGGCGCTTCTCCAGCGGCCAGGCACACGTCATTTCGCGAGCGTTGATATTGAAACCCAAGTAAGTGAGAAGATAGGTGACTAGCAGGGCGAATTTCTCTGGGTTGATCACCGGCTGGCTGTCGCTTTCATCTGGGAAGCCGTAGATGACGTAGGCCCCCAATATGGAGCGATTAATGATATAACGGATTGTTTCCGCAATCCCCGCCATTCCCGTGTCGTCCACAAAGCTGGCATGGCGATCGCCGCCCGCTTCTGAGATGGGACCGTGCAGATTATCAGGGATTGCGCGAGGGATGGATGCACCACAGAAATCGGGATAATGCCGAATCTCGACACGGGAAGCCAGTTCTGTCATGACCTGGTCAAAGACTTTCGCGACTGCCGCGATGTGAGCCCTCAGTTCTCCGGGTATCATGTACATGGAAGGTGAGTTTTTTGCTCCGAATATTAGCCCCGTTGGGATTATCAAGAACTCCATGAACACCATGGCATAGACTATGGCAATCTGGGGGTGATAGAGCACTCGATGGAACGCTGTTGCAATGTCATCATAGGACAGGTAGATTTCCCGGTCCGGGTGCTCCATGCGCTCCCTCCAAATCCAGGTGAGAAGCCTCTTGAAAGCAGTTGCATAATATACCTTAGGATTGATATCCTCCTTGCCCGGCAGCCCCGTGTCTGGGGTTTGGCTGTTGGGCGCCGCTGTGTCTTGTCGGCGCCGCTTGCGGCCTCGAAAACGATATCGACGTCGGCGTCGTGGCGGAGGGTCCTGGTCAACCCCTGTGAAAGCCTCCAGCGGCTCCTTCACCATCATTTCTGCCTCTATGAATTGTTGGCGAGTTGGCACCTTGCTCGTGGGATCTACGCAGATCCGTCCTGCCGGGTCGCCCGGCCGTTGGACAAAGTTCATGGGATTTATTATCAGTCCTGGAATAAACGCCCAAAGAGATCGTGGAAAGAGAATGTGATATGACAGCCGCTCTTCTTTATTGAACTTTGTCCTAACTTTGTCAAGGACAGAGACGAGTGGTGGGTGGTTGTCATACCGCTCCCGGTCCCAGACATCTTCAAAGGCTGCTTCAAAGTGTGACTCGATGGGGGCGCCAATGGTGAAAATTTTCCAAGCCCTTTCATAGTCAACTTTGGGATAGCCTTTGGGCACTGGATGAGGCTGAGCACAGTGCTCCACTATGTCCCAGACTGCATCAAAGTCACGGTGCTCATAGGTGTACTGGCCTCCCAGCCACCGTATTAGGCGAGGGTAGACAAAGTCAAACCTCAGCAAGGTGACCGCCATTTTGTAGCTCCGGACTTTGCACACCGGCTGCAGAAGATCTTCTTTGGTCGCTTTGCCTCGGCTGGCTCGCAGAGAGTCAATCTCCAAATAAGTCGCCCTTCTCCGGAGGTGGCTGTACGACTCGAAGAGGACAGAAGCATCAGCCAGGTTGCGTCGGTCCGGGATTGTGAGGAACTCCCATGCCATGTGAGAGAGGAAGAATGGATTTTTAGATAAAGGGTTGTTATTTGTGCTATGGGTCGTGGCAGACACCTGTCTGTGATCCCGACCAAAGCCATAGCGACTGCGCCGAAAAAAGGTGGCTGGTGGACGATACGGAGTCTCTCCAAATTGTCGATCGAGACCAGGGAAAGCCCGTTCCAGCTCTGTGGCGTCTTCAGCATTTAGATACCGAAAGAGCGGCATCTGCGCATCAATCAACCAGGCCGACTGTTCCGTGAAGTGACCATTGTAAATGTCATTGAACCGCGTCCAGTCTTTTGACCGACTGAAGTTCGTATGCCGAGAGGAGAGACGGTCAGGCCCTCTGGGGGGCACAGGAATGCGCTTTTTGCGATGTTCCGCTGGTACCAAGAGATCCCGCAAAGTGCCTGCAGTGAGGGGTGACAGACTGGTGGGTTCCACCACTGGTGTGCGTTGCCCCCCTGCTGGCGGCTGGATTGGCGTATCATAAGGTTCTAGGCGCTCCAACGCTGCCAGCTGAGATACTGCAGGGGAGTCCACATCAGTCACTGCAGTTGGGCCGGACGCTGGCTCCTCCGGTCAGGCCATGATCTCTCGGAATTTGTCCGTTGGCTGCAGTATTGTCTGAACATGCTCATTCTGCAGGTAATTCCACAGTGGCTGGAGCACCTCTTTAGTGAAATTCGTCTGATGTAGTCGGCCGCTGTTGTTCCCACCACAGGGAGCAGCGATAGCCGTCTTTCGACTGGTTTTCTTGAGGTAGATCCCAGGACATCCACCTTCCATGAGCCAAGCAAAGCAGGCCTGCTTGTTCCCTATCTTAGGGGGCTGCACCTGATGGTCTCTCTTAAGTTGAGCAATGAACTTTGCCAGCTTTTTGGTTTCCTGTGTGGGAGAAGTTGGAGCAAAACGAATGAGGATTTCATTAGCATGCTTGCACTCACGCTGTTCGAGTTCGGCCTGCACTTCGGCCACGGTTTTAGACTGCTCGCCAGTGGCATCTTTTTTCTGCTCTTTAGTTCCCTTTGGGTTGCTGGCCTGCCCCGGTTGCCCTGTGCGCTTTTTCTGCGGCGATGGTTTTTGGGCTGGGAGCGGGTGGAACAGTGCAGGAAGCTGAGACAGATAAGTAGAGGCTGGTGATGCTGCATCGAGCATGGATTGCAGTTTGTCTTTCGAGAGTTCTTTGATCAACTGTTGGATCCAGCCTGCAAACGTCACAGGTAGATCAGCTTCCTCTGAGCCGTCGTTGTATTTTGAATAGAGAAGGGTGAAGTCGTCCCGAACCCGATCAAAGTGGGGGCTGACTTTGATGTAGTGCTTCTCAGGCCTGGTCCTGGACCAAATACGAATCTTATCCAGGAGCCGGATTTGGTGCACAATCAGCATCGCCACTATGTCCACAGTCCCATGTTTTTCATAGATTTGATTGAGCAAGGCGCTAATGAACGGTTGGCGAAGATACTCGGTGATGGAATAAATGGCCCCCACCACCGGGGAGCGGGGGTAGAGAGGCGAGCCCAAATCTCCTATGGTTCCGGGAAGGCTGGGATACAGGTCCAAATCTTTGGTCATGATCTGCATCAGGGCCGGTCCGTTACTGAGCATTTGAACAATCTGTTCGGCTCGAAATCCGTTAGCCGGGATACGGAAGATGTTTTCATTCTTGGCATTGCGGGCGTCCACGACATTGACTGTGGCGATCATGTGGCCGGGGGATAATCCGCTATCGAGTTCTGCCGGCGTTGCAATGTGGTCTCCGACGACCCAGGCCGCTTGCCTCAGCGCCTTGAGCATCCTTGGGTTGCGCAGACTATCTCGATTGATGCTGAAGTAGGCTGGCCATATTGCATGGTGTTTGAGCATATCTAGCTCGTCCGAGAGAAATTCTGCAATGTCGGCATCTGCTTTGTCGCCCGCGTCCTTGACATTGGTGTGATACAAGCCACCGATGTTGCCTGGCTGCAGACAGATAGAACTAGCAATTGATTGGTTACTACCCGCCCTGTGCACCACCTCCTTATTGAGAGGGATGACGTGAGCTAGGATGTGGCTGGTGAGCAGCTCTTTCCTGTTAAAACTGTGACTCCGTTGTACATGGATCGCCTGAGCCGAGATCAGCGGAGTCACTCGAGAGTCTGGTGCCTTCTGCGGCATGTAGGCCTTGAGCGACATTGGCTCCAAGTGCTCTCGTATTCCTGGAATTTTGTCCATTGCCAGAATCCAGGGGCCAGAGACATTGGATCTGGTTGTGGAAGCGACAGAGAGGTTCGGTTCGAATGGCGAGGGGGCGGGTATCGTCCGTTCATATTGGACGTCCGTGAATTGCACTCCTTTGACCGTCTGTGATTTAGCCGGTAGCTTGCTATCCTCGCCCTCCCGATTGGCCGTAGGAGCTTTGTTGCGCCGGTCTGCCTGGGGCGTATTATACATTGGGGGGATCGAGGCAACTGCCGGAGCCGTGCCCCGAAAGTTTTTCTGCGCTGTTGAAGTGGGAGACGTGAAATCTTTGAACAAGTCATGTAGTGTTGCATTGCCTTCCTCTGGAAGAGCCGATTCCTCGTCAGCGTTGTCCTCTTCCACCGGTGGTGGATCGGACTTCCGCTTAAGACGCATGTTCCCTTGACGAGCGTCCTTGACAGAAGTGGGTGCCTGCATAGTTTCATACTCCTCGACACAAGCCGGGACTGGAAGACGACTGCGGAATTCCTGAAAGCCGTGAGTGGTTTCCCATGCTCGAGTGGCTGGCTGCACTTTGCCATAAACGTAAGCAATGTCACTCAGACCAGCTTTGGAGTTCGAGGCAGAACTCTCTTCGTCTCCTGTTGAGTCGTCGGTGGCCGCCACAATGTGCTCACCAATTTCCTCGTATTTACGAAGGGTTTTCAGGGTGTTTGCATTTTTGATCGTGGCAAACAGCCTGTCTCGAAACGCTAGTGCCTGGAGCTTGCACATCATGTGACTGAAAGTGAGCTGCAGGTGGGGGGGCACTTTGGATTTGTTGGCCGGATAGACGGCCGCTTTCCATGTCGTGGCGATCTGCTGCGCAGAGAAGACCGGCAGAGCTAGGCTTTTTGGGTCTTCCGACATGGCGGCTAGCATAGCATCATAGTAGGTCGTCTCGGTCAGGTAATCCCAGCGCCCGATGTCTCCGCCAAACAGATCAATCAAGACTGCTTTCAGTGCTTGGCCTGAGGTGATCTTGGTTGGGTCCATCGCCAGGCCCAAAGGCATGCTGTGATTGAGTGGCAGCCAGGCCAATGGCGCTGCATAGAGAAAACCTTTAAAGCGTGAGGCAGCTCGTCGGCTCTTGTGCATTGCAATGTTGCTGTCCTTATCACCCATGAGCTCCCGGGCTTCTTCCATCGAGACCCAGATATCTACCTCAGCCGAGTCTTTGGCTGGCTGGGCGGTGGATGGGATAAGGGTGGGTACAAGCGCCTTATGGCCTTGTGGAGCCAGGATAAGAGAGTCTAGGGATTCCTCCAGGGCTGTGATGGTGTCAGAGGCTGTGCCGTCCCGGGTATCACGCACCACTGTGGCCATGAGAGGATACAGAGCCTGTCCATCACCCTCGTATTGAAGCGCTTTAACTTCGGCCTGATCGGCCTGGGGAAGCTGAGCCAGCTCCTGGTTAGAGAAGCCGGAGATAGCGCCAACGACTGGGAGAGCCAGGACTGTGAGCATCAAAGGCCCCTTATCGCTGTCTTCATCGGACTCGTACTCATCATCGTCTGAATGGGGTGTAATGAACTCTACGACGGCCAAGGCTGCTGCATATTGGCCTGTCGATTGCTGAAGCAGCTCAATACGACGTTTGTGCGAGGGTCGCCTGCCTTGATCGTCGGCAAGAGGCGCACCCTGCTCGTCCAAAATAGGTTTGAGCCATTCGCTTCGCTGTTCTAGCCAGGTGGCGATGTTTCCTTCTGCGGGGAGGCCGCCAAGCTGCTTTTCAAGCTGCTCGGCACGCGTCGAGTCCTCACTTGGGACATCGACGGCCCAGGAGCGTTGGAAGAGCTCCTTGTGGGGACCATCAGCTGGGCATATGCCCCGGAAAAATGCTGGTCCCGCAGAGGAAGGTGCCATGTTTGCTGCTGCTGATGGCAAATGGTAGGTCAATCGAGGTCCGGTGCGATATTTCGAGTTGCCAACACTTGTGGCCAAAGTACTCGATCGCTGACAAGCCGATGACCACCAGGGGAATCAAAATCAAAAATCACCGAGCCGTTCGTCCCGTGCACTCGGTCCCTCCTCTCAGTAGGTGTTGGGCACTGGTGAAATGACCTGTGCCGCGAAGAGAAGGAGGGGTTATCAAGTGTTTTGGCGTGCAGGGGGTCGATGTACAAGGCCGCCTGCTCTGCTGGTTGATACTTAACTGGAAGCCGCTCCCAAGACAGAAATTGCAGTCAAATGGGGGGTGACTCCGCTTACTGACAGTGGCAGTAGGCTCAAAGACTGGCTGGGGGTTGCCTGCAGTTGGCTGGAGTGAGTAACTCTTGCCTGTGGAGGTGCAGTGCCCCTCAAAGCAACTGGGTTTTGGGGTTTCAACTTGAATCCACTTAGGGTTAGGGTTCAGAGATGAGAACTCCGAACCGGCACTCGAATTCGAACCGGCACTCGAGTTCTTCTTCGAATTCGCGCTTTAAGCTGCGCCTCGCGTTCCGCTCGTCGCCCAATTCTGAAATCGCCACGTAGAAACAGTACTACGGCGTACGTAGGCCAGATTTGTTCGACAGGCGGAACGAACGGTCGAGCAAACGGGGAGCCTGTTGAGGTAAAGAGAGGGGCGTTCCTGCAGTCTTAGCCTGCCAAAGAGAGTGTGAGTTCTCTCTTAAGCTGCCAAACAATCAACCACAGGCGCCAGCCGCCAAATGGGTGCCTCTCAGTGCTTCAAACAGTATGTGGGTTGCCTCTCAAGCGCGGATCGAACGGATCGAACGGAGCGAACGATCTCGCTACTCGCGCGCTACTCCGTCGATCGAGGTGCGCCGGCGCCGAATCAAAGAGTGGGAATGCCTGAAAAACAGTTATTCCTTGACTCTTGGGGCTCTGGCAGTGTATTTCACTGCAGTAGAGCTCCTATTTGCCACAAAAAGAGCTGTTTGCCCGCTTGGGTATTGTTCAATGGAGCAGCAGTGGCGCTCAATGGAGCAGCAGTGACGTTCACTGTCAATAATGACTCCAGCATCCTCGCTTATG
>CAMYLW010000054.1 GCA_947259475.1 Thermodesulfobacteriota bacterium | reverse complement strand
TACGTTTATATGCGGCTTCGTCCTCTCAAACTTCTTCTTCGCCATGGCGGTTCCTCCTTGGACTCTGTTGCCAAATGCGTGAGTGGCTGGCTGTCTCAAGCCACCCCTGGTCTCTTTCCTTCACACATCAACCGGTGGCCGCAGCCTTCACCTCTTCGGAAATGGAAGACGGTACCGGTTCGTAATGGGAAAATTGCATATGAAAAGTGGCTCGACCTTGCGTCACCGAGCGCAAGTCTGTAGCATACCCAAACATTTCTGCCAAAGGAACGCGCGACTCGATCACCTGGACATTGGTACAAGTCTCCATGCGCATAATGCGGCCGCGGCGAGCGTTAACATCGCCCACAACCTCACCAATATATTCTTCGGGGACCACGACCTCCACAGCCATGATCGGCTCCAGCAAAATTGGGGCTGCATCCTTGACCCCTGATTTGACAGCCATGGATCCGGCGATGGCGAAAGCAATATCCGAGGAGTCCACTTCATGGTAGGAACCATCCACCAAGTTTACCAGTATATCCACCAGCGGATAACCAGCAATGATCCCCTGTTCCAAAGCCTCCTTGACTCCTCGCCCCACAGAGCGAATGTATTCTTTGGGTACTGCACCACCCACGATGCGGTCTCCAAACTCAAACCCCGCACCCCGCTCATTGGGCTCAAGTTCTAACCAAACATGACCGAACTGTCCGCGCCCGCCACTCTGTCTGACAAAGCGTCCCTCAACCCGGACCTTGCGGGTTATGGTCTCACGGTAGGCCACCTGGGGTTTCCCCACGTTGGCATTTACCTTGAATTCTCTGAGTAGTCGATCGACGATTATCTCAAGGTGGAGTTCCCCCATCCCGGAAATGATGGTCTCACTGGTTTCTTGCTCCACCTTTACAATAAAAGTAGGATCTTCAGCGGCAATTTTTGCCAGGCTGATCCCTAGCTTTTCTTGATCTTCTTTACTCTTGGGTTCGATAGCGATTGAGATCACCGGCGCTGGAATTTCCATGGCCTCCAGCACAATCGGGCGGGCAGGATCACAGAGAGTGTCGCCGGTGGCGGTATTACGCAGGCCCAAGGCCGCGACAATATCACCGGCATAGACCTCTTTAATTTCTTCCCGCTTGTTGGCGTGCATTTTCAGCAGCCGGCCTATTTTCTCCCGGACACTTTTGGTGGAGTTCAACACCTGGATCCCACTCTTGAGATGTCCCGAATAGACCCGGAGAAAAGTAACGTGTCCCACAAAAGGATCGTTCATGAGCTTGAAGGCCAGTGCTGCAAACGGTGCATCATCATCGGCTGCGCTGGTCTCCACCTCACCTTGGGGCGTAATGCCAGAGATAGCCTCCACATCCGAGGGCGAGGGGAGATATTTGACGATGCCGTCCAACAGGAGCTGCACCCCTTTATTCTTAAAGGCAGCACCACAAAACACCGGAACCAGCTGTAGTTCGACGGTGGCTCTGCGCAATGCTGTCTCGATCTCGTCATTGCTGATCGTATGGCCCTCCAGATACTTCTCCAAGAGGTTCTCATCAACATCAGCCACCGCCTCCACCAGTAGTTGCCGATACTCCTCTGCCTCATCCTGCACCTCAGCGGGCAGATCAATGAGTTGGTAGCCGGCTCCCGAGGTGCTTTCTTCCCACACCACCGCTTTCATGCTTATCAAATCTACAACGCCGCGGAAATCTTGCTCCTCGCCCAGGGGAATTTGCACTGCTACGGCAGAGGCGCCCAATCGCGCTCGCATCATTTCCAGACAGCGCTGAAAGTCGGCTCCCATCCGGTCCATCTTGTTAATGAAGGCGATACGGGGTACACCGTAACGGTCGGCCTGGCGCCAGACCGTCTCCGACTGGGGTTCCACCCCCCCCACGGCACAGAAGATGGCCACTGCCCCATCGAGGACCCGCAGTGACCGCTCCACCTCCATGGTGAAATCCACATGCCCGGGAGTATCGATGAGATTGATGCGGTGATCTCGCCAGAAACAGGTGGTGGCAGCGCTGGTAATGGTAATCCCCCGCTCCTGCTCCTGCTCCATCCAGTCCATCACCGCGGTGCCTTCGTGGACCTCCCCCATCTTGTAGGAAACCCCAGTGTAATAGAGTATCCTCTCGGTGGTGGTCGTCTTCCCGGCGTCAATGTGAGCCATGATGCCGATATTGCGAACCATTTCTATGGGTACTTGCCGGGCCATTCTTTACGCACTATCCTTAATCACAAAATGGTGAATACCTATTTTTTTATTCGTGTTCCGTCGAGGGCTCACTGCGTTCACCGCTTGGTGCATGGTTATTGACGAATGGAGTTTCCGTTTTAGCCCTATGCTCCATGCCCCATGCGTAAACACCGGAGTCCGGTGTTTACCACCGATAGTGAGCAAACGCCTTATTCGCTTCGGCCATGCGATGGGTGTCTTCTTTCTTCTTCACGGAAGCGCCGCGGTTGTTGGCTGCATCAAGCAATTCACCCGCCAGCTTATGCATCATGCTCTTCTCCGAGCGTTGCTGGGCATAATTGATAATCCAGCGCATAGCCAGCGCCACCCTCCGACTGCTCCGCACCTCAACTGGTACCTGATAGGTTGACCCCCCTACCCGTCTGGATTTGACTTCTAAAGTAGGCTTAACGTTATCCAAAGCCTTGGTGAAGACTTCCAACGGGTCTTGCTTGGAGCGCTCGGCGATAATATCGAAGGATTGGTATAGTATGTGTTCGGCGACGCTTCTCTTGCCCATCCTCATGACGTTGTTGATAAATTTGGCAACCAGTTTGCTGCCGTACTTAGGATCTGGCAAAGTGATCCTCTTGGGGACCTCTCTTCTTCTCGGCATTAGAATGCTCCTCAGATAGCGGAGTTGATCCCGCCAGCCCCCTCCCCGAGTAGGAGGTTTTTCAGGCCGATACATGACATGGGCCACGGCAAGATGTGTCCGTGGCCCATGCCCTGGTGACCGTTCACCTATTTAGTTACTTGGGCTTCTTTGCTCCGTACTTCGAGCGACTTTGGCGTCGATCTTGGACCCCTGTGGCGTCAAGGGTGCCCCGGATTATATGGTAACGCACCCCCGGCAGATCTTTGACCCTACCACCCCGAATCAATACCACAGAGTGCTCCTGGAGGTTGTGTCCTACACCTGGGATATAAGAGGTCACTTCTATTCCATTGGTTAGCCGCACCCTGGCAATCTTACGGAGCGCCGAATTAGGTTTCTTAGGGGTTGTAGTGTAGACTCTCACACAGACCCCACGTTTCTGTGGACACCCCTGCAACGCCGGAGTAGTCTTTTTCCGCTTAACCTGTCTTCTTCCCTTGCGAACCAACTGATTAATAGTGGGCATAATATCTACTTCTCACTCGCTCGTAAAATCCGTCTCTGCGGTGCTGCAACGCACCGGCACCAAAAACATCTAAAAGTACTTGCCTGTTGTCAATTTGTCAAGGCCTTTTTATCGCAAAAGCCTTCAGCTTTCAGCTTTCAGGTTTGCTTGTTGATTCCTGACTGCTGACCGCTGACCTCTCATTTTTATGAAGATCCTGCAGCTTCCTCTTTTTCACCTGAAACCATATCCCGATACCGCTTCAGGCCGGTTCCTGCAGGGATCAGTCTCCCCATGATCACGTTCTCTTTCAGACCTCGCAGATAATCCACCCTGCCGGCCACTGCCGCATCGGTGAGCACCTTGGTGGTCTCTTGGAAAGAGGCGGCAGAGATGAAGCTCTCAGTGCTGAGAGATGCCTTGGTGATTCCCAGCAATAATGGTTCGCCCACTGCGGGCTTTTTACCTTCATCGAGCAATTTCTGGTTGGTTTCCTCAAAACGGTGCTTCTCCACCTGTTCGCCCATGAGAAGTTCTGAATCACCTGGGTCGCCAATCCTGACCCGTTTGAGCATCTGGCGCACAATTACTTCTATGTGTTTGTCGTTTATCTTGACCCCCTGCAGCCTGTAAACTTGCTGGACTTCGTTCACCAGGTATTTGGCCAACTCCTTTTCACCAAGGATGTTGAGAATGTCGTGGGGGTTGGCAGAGCCATCCATAAGGGCTTCACCTGCCCGTACCAGGTCTCCCTCATGGACACTGATGTGCTTGCCTTTGGGGATCAAGTACTCCTTGGGCTCTCCAATTTCAGGAGTGATAATCACCTTGCGCTTACCTTTGGTATCCTTGCCAAAGGTTATAGTGCCGCTGATCTCACTGATCACTGCCTGCTCTTTGGGTTTGCGGACTTCAAAAAGCTCAGCCACTCGTGGCAGACCACCGGTGATATCTTTGGTCTTGGTGGTCTCACGCGGGATCTTGGCGAGGACATCGCCAGCGGCAACCGGATCACCCTCGGCTACCATGATGATGGCGCCCACAGGCATAAAGTAACGGGCTGTAGCCTTACCTATTTTGGCCGTCTTAGCTGACTCATCTTTCATGGAGATCCGCGGCCTTACATCAGTATCCCCCCTGTACTCCACAATAATTTTGCTGGACTTACCGGTAACCGGGTCAACCTTCTCCTGCATGGTGAGGCCTTCGACGATGTCGCCAAACTTCACTGTGCCGCTCACCTCAGTGAGGATGGGAGTGGTAAAGGGGTCCCACTCCGCCAGTAAGGTGTCACTCTCTACGTCCTGACCATCTGTGACCTTCAGTTTGGCACCATAAATGATCTGGTAGCGTTCACGCTCCCGTCCCCCTTCGCCGACAATGGTGATCTCTCCATTGCGGTTCATCACCACCAGATTCCCTTCCACATCCAGGACCGTGTTCAGATTTAAATATTTCACTGTGCCGGCATGGCGGTTACTGATTGAGGTCTGCTCAATACGTTTGCTGGCCGTGCCACCAATGTGAAAGGTACGCATTGTCAGCTGGGTTCCAGGCTCGCCGATGGATTGGGCAGCGATGATACCAATCGCTTCGCCGATCTCCACCATGCGGCCATGAGCCAGATCGCGCCCATAGCACTTCATACAGGCGCCACGCTTGCTCCGGCAGGTGAGGACAGAGCGGATATGAATGCTCTCCAGGCCAGCCTCCTCGATCCGAGTTACCACTTGCTCGTCGATTTCCTCGTTGGCCTTGACCAACACTTTATCGGTGAATGGATCCTTTATGGTTTCAAGGGTTACCCGACCCAAAACACGTTCTCCCAGACGCTGGATAATCTCTCCAGCCTCAGTGAGTGCCTCCACCCAGATGCCGTCAATGGTGCCGCAGTCTTGCTCGTAAACGATGGAGTCCTGAGCTACATCAACCAACCGCCGCGTCAGGTATCCAGAGTTGGCGGTCTTCAAAGCTGTATCTGCCAGCCCCTTTCGCGCTCCGTGGGTGGAAACGAAGTACTGCAACACCGTAAGACCCTCGCGGAAGTTAGCAGTAATGGGAGTTTCGATAATTTCACCCGACGGTTTGGCCATAAGACCACGCATTCCCGAAAGCTGGCGCATCTGATCCTTGCTTCCTCGAGAGCCTGAGTCGGCCATCATAAAGATGGGATTGAACGACGGAATCTCCACCTGCTTGCCATCAGGATCGGTGATTTTTTCCGTAGCAATTTCAAGCATCATCTCACCAGCAATATCCTCGGTAGCCTTGGCCCAGATGTCCACAACCTTGTTGTACTTCTCACCGTCGGTTATGAGACCTTCACTGTACTGCCTTTCGATCTCTTTGATGCTGTCTGAAGCCTCCTGAATGATGTCTGGTTTGCTTGATGGGATGATCATGTCGGAAACTGCTATGGAGAGACCGGAGCGGGTAGCAAACTTGTAGCCGATATCTTTGATACGGTCGGCCAGTATCACCGTTCTTTTAACCCCGGCCTCACGGTAACTATGGTCGAAAAGCTCGGCTAGAGCTCTCTTGTTCATAACTTTGTTTATGAGTTCGAAGGGAAGTTCAGATGGTACCACCTCTGACAGCAATACCCGGCCAGTGGTAGTATCCACCCGCGTGCCGTTCAGGCGCACCGAAATTTGGGCATGGAGATCCAGTTCTCCAGCATCATAGGCGCAGCGCACTTCTTCTGCATTGGCAAAAACCTTGTTCTCACCCCTGGCAAAGGGTTTCCCCCTGGTCATGTAATAGATGCCGAGCACGATATCCTGACTCGGCACTATAATGGGCTCTCCATGAGCCGGACTCAAAATGTTATTGGTGCTCATCATCAGCACCCGCGCCTCGATCTGCGCTTCGATGGAAAGCGGTATGTGCACCGCCATCTGGTCGCCGTCGAAGTCAGCATTGAAGGCAGCACAAACCAGTGGATGGATCTGAATAGCCTTCCCTTCGATGAGAATGGGTTCGAATGCCTGCAGGCCTAAGCGGTGCAAGGTCGGGGCGCGGTTCAGAAGGACCGGATACTCTTTGACCACCTCATCCAGGCAGTCCCATACCTCGGGAGTCTCCTTTTCCACCATTTTCTTGGCACTCTTGATGGTGGTCACATAGCCGCGCTCTTCCAGTTTGTTGTAAATGAACGGTTTGAACAGCTCAAGGGCCATCTTCTTGGGAATGCCACACTGGTGCAGTCGCAAATCGGGACCGATGACGATAACTGAACGCCCAGAGTAGTCCACCCGCTTGCCCAATAGGTTTTGGCGAAAGCGGCCCTGTTTGCCTTTTAGCATGTCAGACAGGGACTTGAGAGCTCTCTTGTTGGGACCGGTGATGGTCTTGCCCCTTCTGCCGTTATCGAACAAAACGTCCACGGCCTCCTGCAGCATCCTCTTCTCATTACGGATAATGATCTCCGGCGCATTTAACTCCTGCAAACGTCGCAAGCGGTTATTGCGATTAATAACCCTGCGGTAGAGGTCGTTGAGGTCACTGGTGGCGAAACGCCCACCGTCGAGGGGAACGAGGGGCCGCAAATCAGGAGGCAATACCGGGATCACTTCCAAAATCATCCACTGGGGCTGGTTTCCCGACTCCCGGAAGGCATTGATCACCTTGAGTCGTTTGGCCAATTTTTTCCGTTTGGCCACTGATTTGGTCTTGGTCATCTCCAGGCGCATTTCTTCGGCAAGCCCATTCAAGTCCAATTTTCCCAGCAATTCATTCACGGCTTCCGCCCCAATGCCTACCTTGAAGCTGTTGCCGTGCTGCTCGCGTAATTGACGATACCGCTCTTCGCTCAGCAGTTCGTGATTGCTCAGTGGGGTATCCCCAGCATCAAGCACAATATAGCTATCGAAATAGAGAACCTTCTCCAACTCCTTGAGGGTGAGATCCAATAGATTACCCACCTTACTGGGCAAACTTTTCAGGAACCATATGTGAGCAACGGGGGCTGCCAGTGCAATGTGGCCCATGCGTTCCCGTCGCACCTTGGACTGAATCACTTCGACGCCACATTTTTCACAGACGACCCCCCTATGTTTCATGCGTTTGTATTTACCACAATTGCACTCGTAGTCTTTTGTGGGCCCAAATATCTTGGCACAGAACAGGCCATCACGCTCAGGCTTGAAAGTCCGGTAATTAATGGTCTCCGGCTTCTTGATCTCTCCATAGGACCATTCCCGGATTTTCTCCGGCGAGGCCAGAGAGATACGAACCGCGTTGAAACTCAAAGGATCTTTGGGCCGAACGAAAAGGTTGTACAGTTCTTTCACTGCAACCTCCCTGAGGGTAAACTTCCCCCTCGCTCAAGATTTTTCTCAATTAAACCCAAATGTCTAAATCCGAAACAAAGCTAGTCGATAGATGCGTGATCTGAAATATGGGATCCCGCTATTCACTACTATCTTCCAGCTCACATCTCATATCTACATCGAAGATCTATTCGTCGATATCCTCCAACAGCCGGACATCCAAGCCCAGTGCCTGGAGTTCTTTTACCAGCACGTTGAACGATTCTGGCAACCCAGCCTCAAGAGTATTCTCTCCTTTGACGATCTTCTCATACATTCTTGTTCTGCCAGCTACGTCATCTGATTTCACTGTCAGGAACTCTTGCAGGGCATAGGCAGCACCATATGCCTCCATTGCCCAGACTTCCATTTCACCCAGGCGCTGTCCACCAAACTGCGCTTTACCGCCCAGTGGCTGCTGGGTTACCAAGGAGTAAGGGCCTATGGAGCGGGCATGCAGCTTGTCATCAACCAAGTGGTGCAACTTCATCATGTACATGACACCCACGGTGACTTCGCTGTGGAACGCCTCGCCGGTGCGGCCGTCAAAAAGAGTGGCCTGGCCAAGCTGAGGCAGGCCGCCTTCCTGCAAAAACTTGCGGATCTCCGCTTCCTCAGCACCGTCGAACACCGGGCTGGCCACATGAAATCCCTCACGATAGTGGGGAACGAGGCTTTTAAGTTCTTCTTCATCTGCGTCGGCGAAGTACTCCATAAACTCCTGTTTGGAGTAAAGACGCCGGAGCTTTTCCTTTAGGCTTTCCCCACTTTTGTACTCCTCCAGTAACAGAGCCAGTTGCTCGCCTATCCCTTTGGCAGCCCAGCCCAGGTGTGTTTCCAAAACCTGTCCCACATTCATTCGTGAAGGAACGCCCAGGGGATTCAAG
>CAMYLW010000053.1:11443-23576 GCA_947259475.1 Thermodesulfobacteriota bacterium | reverse complement strand
CTATTTCTTGTACCCCATGGAGCGCATTTGCGCAAGACAATCAGTCAGCCAACCCTTGCGTAAGCGCTGTCAAAAGACTAATCTAACCACACAGCAGGTAAGCGTTCAGCACACAGGAATTAGTAGTGCCTAAAGTGTACTAAAATGAGCTAAAGTGCCTAAAATTTAAAAAACAAAAACGCATATTGACCTAGCTCGACAACTACGTCAACGGAAGAATACTATCCAAATATTTATTATGCTGGATACGACACTAGGCTGTAGGTCGGATGGTTCCGCTTAGCGGGTTCATCCGACACCAGAGGTGAAAGAAAAGTTAAACCACCATGAGGATTTCATTACCAGACAATGTTAAAGATTTACCCGACCTCCGAGATCAGGTAGGTATTTTCCGAAACCGCGACCACGCGGGAGAGATTCTTGCTGGCATGCTTGAAGTTTACTCAGATAGTGCAGCTATAGTTATGGCCGTACCGGCGGGTGGAGTCCCAGTCGCAAAGGTTCTTGCAGAGCAGCTCGATCTTCCCATAGACATAGCGGTTGTAAGCAAAATCACTCTGCCGTGGAATACGGAGGTTGGCTACGGAGCCGTGGCCTTCGATGGCAGCGTGCGGCTCAACAACGATCTTGTGGCGCGGCTTGGGCTTACCGATGAAGAGATTCAGCAAGGAATCAGTAAAACCTCGGCCAAGGTTGCACATCGAGTGAAGAATCTCCGCAGTGAGCAAGCCTTGCCAGATCTCTCTACATCTCAAATCATACTGGTAGATGATGGCCTTGCCTCGGGGTTTACCATGCATGTGGCAGTTGAAGCTCTGCAGAAGGCAGGTACGAACAGGATCACTGTGGCAGTGCCCACTGGTCACCAGCGTTCGGTAGAGAGTATCGCCGGTGAAGTAGACACCCTCTATTGCGCCAATATTAGGGGTGGCTACCATTATGCGGTGGCAGAAGCCTATGAGCGCTGGTCAGATGTTGATGAGGAAGAGTTAGCTTCTCTGTTAGGAGGTGCCTTAAGCTGAAAAAGCAGATACTATTGAGAACCATTTATTACCACGTTTTGGGGACCTATTAGAAACCCATAGATTTTTCCTCTTTAGGGGCAAGCGGGTTATCTTCCTGTTTATGTGGGGAAGCCATGCATGTTCAGATGTCGGACTTTGTTCCTTTTATTTCCTGGATTCGGACCTACAATCGACATCACATCAAAGCCGATCTGGTGGCCGGGCTGACGGTGGCGGTGGTGGCGGTGCCTCAATGTATGGCCTATGCACTCATCGCCGGTCTGCCGGTGCATTACGGGCTCTACGCTGCAATTGTGCCAGCCATTGTCGGTTCCCTGTGGGGAAGCTCGGCACAACTGATCACCGGTCCTACCACCGCAATCTCACTGGTGGTGCTAAGTAGCCTGGTCAGATTGGCCCCACCCGGGAGTGAGCATTATATAGAACTCGCCTTTTTCCTCGCCTTGATGGTGGGATTCATTCAGATTGCTATGGGAGTGGCCCGATTGGGCTCCCTGTTGAATTTTGTTTCCCATTCAGTAATCCTCGGATTTACCGCAGGCGCAGCCGTTCTGATCGGTTTCAAACAGATTCCCAACCTGCTCGGCTTAGAATTAGAGAAAACCAGCGTATTTGTTGAATCCTTGGTGCAAATTGCCAACCATGTACACGAAACCCATCTTATTACTTTCGCACTAGGGCTTGGAACTGTAGCGGTTATCATATCATTACGAAAGCTGCGCCCGTCATGGCCGGGGACGTTGATTGCTCTAGTGGTGATTGGTGGGGTAGTAGCGCTCTTCAAATTGGATGCTCAAGGGGTAGCTGTGGTTGGAGCCATCCCCCGCAGCCTGCCGCCTTTTCATCTTCCTAACATCCACGGCCTGGAGATTGAGGTGGATATTGCAGATCTTGCGCCGGGAGCTCTCGCCATAGCTATACTTGGACTCATGGAGGCGGTATCCATTGCCAAGTCCATTGCCGGCCAGACCCACCAGCGGCTAAACGTCAACCAGGAGTTTATCGGTCAGGGTCTGTCCAATATGGCGGCTTCATTGTTTAGCGGTTATCCGGGAAGTGGCTCTTTCACCCGTTCGGCAGTCAATTTTCGCTCTGGCGCCAAGACACCAATGAGCGGAGTTTTCTCTGGAATCGCAGTGGCGGTGGTGATATTGCTAGCTGCTCCGTTGGCGTCTAAACTACCGGTGGCCGGGTTGGCCGGGGTACTTATGGTGGTGGCGTACGATATGGTTCAGAAAGAAGATATCAAAAGGGCAGTTAGATGCACGCGAGGCGATGGTCTGGTTTTAATAGTGACTTTTCTTTCAACTCTGTTTTTGCACCTGGAGTTCGCTGTTTACGTGGGAGTTTTGCTGTCCATCGGTCTGCACCTGGCAGAGACGGCTCATCCACGTATTCATTCCAGTGTGCCGGACCTGAAGACCGGAAAGATGGTTGGCACGGCCCGTGGTAGAATTTGTTGCCAGATGGATATTGTAACGGTCGAAGGTGCCGTATTCTTTGGTTCAGTAACCTTCGTGTTGGAGGACCTTGAGCGACGATTAAGAAACCACCCTCTCATGGCTAACCTTCTTATTCGATTACATCAGGCCAACATCCTAGACGCCAGTGGAATACACGCCCTGGAGGTTCTTCTTGATGAGGTTCGGGAACGAGACGGTGGTCTTTATTTCGCCGGCGTCAAACCCAAGATCTTTCAGGTATTAAAGAATTCTGGATTACTGCGCGAGGTTGGAGAAACCCATTTCCGCACCACCACCGGTTCTGCCATTCGGCAGGCGATGCGCGAGTCCTTCTGCCCGGCGATATGCGCTGCTTGTGAGTATGTGGTATTTGTTGAATGTCCCGAGCTGAAGCAGGGGAATTGGGAGGTTTTGGGAGAAGGGGTGAGGCCTCGCAAGTGCGAAATTCAGGGGGAGGGAAAACAAACTACAGAGATAAGAGGTAAGAGTTGAAGATCCTAACTTATAAGCATGAGAAGACTGCTGTTGAGAAGGTGCTGTGCATTGGAGCTGAAATGTCGAAAAGCCTCGATGCTGAAATCTGCTTTCTAACCGCCAGGAGTGGCACACCTGCAACTGAGGAACCGCCGCCAGTGGGTGTGGATATCCCCTGGGAGCAGAGAGGGAAACTCCAACCGGGAATTCAAATCCTCACCCAGGCAATGGAACTTCTCACTAAAACAGGATTCCTTTCACCACAAGATAGCATCAACATTCGAGCCGTGCGAAATGGCTATCTATTCTTGGGTGCCACACCCTCAGGCCGTCGTGTGCCTTTCTACGAACGGTATGGACATCTGATAGAGGTATTGAATTACGAGGTGGATGAACACCAGCAAGATTTGGTGGTTGTTGGTGCTCCCAGACGACAGGGTCTAGCACGGTTTGTTTCGGGTGACAGAGCGAACCACTTAGCCCGTGACCTGCATGCTTCAGTCTTCCTGGTACGAAGCGGTGATTTGAATAGTCGTTTTCTGGTCTGCGCTGACGGCTCACCCTCAGCTCGCCGTCTCTTCCCACTTCTCAAACAGCTCCTCCCTGCGGTTCGTGGACCGGTGGATCTTATTTGGGTGCGAGAACCAGATGCAACCGAAGAGGAAACAGAAGCGGGCAACGAGTGCGTGCAGCGAGCACGCGGTTGGTTGGACAGCTGCGGCAAGGAGGGTAATTTGCTCTTGCGTGAAGGAGAGCAGCCCGAGGAGTTGATACTTGAGGAAGCAGGCGATGAGTCTGTGATAGTAATGGGAGGGAGCCTGCGGCATGATGTGCACCACAGGATGCGAGGGAGTTTACCACTTCAGGTCCTAGCAAAAACAGAATCCAGCGTCTTGCTGGCCAAGCTGCCGCCCGAAGTGGGTACTGATTTCTTTGAAGAACTCGATACCTGTTGAACGCTTGGCGCTTAGCGCTATGCGCTAGGCGTAGGGACAAGGAGGTGAGAGTAATGGAAATTTATCTGATGCAGCACGGGCCCAATCTCTCCAAAGACGAGGATCCCGAGGAGTCGTTGAGTCCAGAAGGGGAGTCTCAGGTTTCAAAGGCAGCGCAGGCAATCAACAAAATGGGCCTCACATTCGATGTGATCATCGCAAGTCCAAAAAAGCGGTCTCAGCAAACTGCTGCAATTGTTGCCGAGGCCATTGGCTTCCCAGTGGATGGTATTGTGGAGACGGAGAAGGTAAAGGCCATGACTCCAGTTGAGGAAACCATTCATTATCTTGAGCAGTTTAAAGACAAACAGTCAGTTCTCATAGCGGGACATCTCCCGTCTCTAGCTGAGGTTGCTTCATTCTTGTTGACCTCAGGTTCCAAGGCTACCATTCAGTTCGAAAGAGGGGGAATTGGCAGGATCGATGTGACGGCACTGCCCACTCACGAGGGTACACTTCGCTGGTATCTTGCCCCTGCACAACTCGATCTCATGGCGGGGTAGAATTTCATTTGACTGCTGTGACTCATGGATCTCTCGCCCGCTCCCCCGCTCTGCGGGCTCGCTCGAGTTCTCTGTGAACTCTGTGAGAGCTGAAAGCGAGGTCTGATTAAAGAAAACGTCTGGGAGAGAGTAAGATGGTAGCAAAAGAAAAAGATCGTGTTTACCCAGTAATCCCTTCTGACCGTGGAGATGACCTGCACAACCTGGAATGTGCCGACTCTGCTGATCTGGTACTTTTTGTGGCAGGCAATCAATTCATGGTCATGGAAGAGTTGTTGACTGTTTTTCAGAATCAATACCCCGGCATCAAGAAAATTTTCTATGAAACACTACCGCCCGGTTTGGAACTGAAGCAGATCCTGGCAGGGGGTGCGCTTTTTCGGGACGATTTCATCGATGTTCGACCCGATGTTTACGCCTCCGTGTCCGAAGCGGCCATGAAGCAGCTGGAACAGAACGACCTCATCTCTGGTGAGGACTACTTTCTCTATCTGCACAACCGGATCGTCCTGATGGTGCCGGAAACCAATCCTGCGCAGATCAACTCAATCCAGGATCTTGCCAGATCAGAGGTGCGTATATCCCAGCCCAATCCAGAGTATGAAGATATCGCTTTTCACATCTTGGAACCATCCTCACAGTGGTTCATCACAGGGAAACTCCGCTCAGGATAAAAAAGGGGACGGTTGATGTGGGTCCGGTGTGGGCCACAGAGATACAGCATGCTCGGCAGACCAAGCTGGCTGTAGACATGGTGGACCCAGGTGAAGGGCTTGACCAGAGAGAGGAGATAAACTACTACATTTGCAAACTGAAAGGCTCAGGCAATCCAGAAAACGGTGCAAAATTTTTGGAGTTTATAAGATCCCCAGTGGCTCAGGGTATCTATGAGAGATACGGTTTTGTGCCACATTTTGCTACTTCGTAGTGTCAGTTGTCTTTGGTCAGTTGTGGCAAAACCCGGCAATAATGATTATATGAAGTGAGTTTTGTCTGTCCCAATACCGGCGGATAAGGACTCACAAGAAAAGAAATCGTCATACCGGACGCGGCGAAGACGCGATCCGGTATCCAGCAGGATGTTGTTTTTTCTGGATTCCGGACATCCCGACGCAGTCGGGATTCCGGAATGACGGAACGTTCTATTTCTTCTAGAAATCGGTAAGGCGGGTCTCAGTACCAGCCGATAAGGGTTATACCCAAATTTATCATTAGGCTAAATCATGCAAGGCGATCGCAGAAAATCAATTCTCTGCCCCCATTGCAGCAAGCTGATCAGTGTTGCTGAGCACAAATGTCCTCATTGTGGGATATCGAGACCTGGCGCCCGATGGAAAAATATTCCCATAACTCGTGGCCTTTTACAAGGCGACCAACTCATTAAGACCATTATTTATGCCAATGTGGGGATGTACCTGATCTCTCTCCTTATGAATCCGACAAGGATGGGCTTGTCAGCCAATCCGTTTATGTTTCTTTCCCCATCAAACGGGGCCCTCTTGCTGCTGGGATCGACGGGAACAATACCCATAGATCAGGGGCACCGCTGGTGGACCCTCGTCTCCGCCAATTATCTTCATGGTGGAATCTTGCACATTGTGTTCAACATGATTGCTTTGTACCAAATAGGCCCTCTCGTACTTCGTGAATACGGAGCAAATCGCTTGATTGGCCTTTATACTCTCGGCGGTGTCTTTGGCTTCTTGGTTTCATACTTTGCTGGAGTCCGATTAACCTTAGGAGCCTCAGCTGCAGTTTGTAGCCTCATAGGCGCCAGCCTTTATTACGGTAAGAGCAGAGGTGGAACTTACGGACAGGCCATTTACAAACAAATAAGTGGATGGGTGCTGATGCTGTTCATTTTTGGTTTTATGGTTCCCGGAATTAATAACTGGGGCCACGGTGGTGGGATCGTTGGTGGTATCATTCTGGGGTACTTGTTGGGTTATCACGAAAGAACCAGGGAGAATCTTTTCCACAAGAGCCTGGGCCATCCTGTCTTCTGTCTATTATAGATTTCTAGGCTAGGAGTGTTGTTATTCGCTCTGCGCTTTGCGCTCTGCGACACAATTGGTCGACCGGTATCTTTTTTGATATATTTAAAAGTCATGCTTCGTTAACGTCTAAAGAAAGGGGTGGCAGAGATGGCAAAAAACCTCGCACACAAAATTCTAGAAGCTCACCTAGTGGATGGTAGTCTTATTCCTGGGGAGGAAATCGGCGTTACAATCGACCATACCCTGCTGCAGGATGCCACGGGAACTATGGCCATGTTGGAGTTTGAGGCCCTGGGTCTTGCCCGGATCAGGGCTGAGCTCTCAGCCCAGTATGTGGATCATAATCTACTTCAGACTGACAATAAGAATGCCGACGATCATATCTACTTGCAGACCGCCTGTGCCCGGTACGGGCTTCACTTCAGTCGTCCCGGCAACGGCATTTCCCATCAGGTTCATATGGAACGTTTTGGAGTTCCGGGAAAAACTATGTTGGGCGCAGACAGTCACACCCCAGGCGCTGCAGGTGTTTCCATGTTGGCCATGGGAGCGGGAGGGCTGGATGTGTCCTTGGCAATGGCTGGCCGACCTTACCATTTCCCTTGCCCGAAAATCCTGGGGGTCAAACTCACCGGAGATCTTCCAGACTGGGTGAGCGCCAAGGACGTCATCCTCGAGATGCTGCGGCGCTATGATGTCAAGGGATGTGTGGGGAAGATCATTGAATACTATGGGCCAGGAGTCAAAAGCCTTTCTGCTACCGACCGGGAAACCATCGGTAACATGGGTACGGAGTTGGGTGCTACTACCACGATTTTTCCGTCAGACGAAAACACCAGGGCTTACCTGGAGTCCGAGGGGCGGGGAGACGGTTGGGTTGAATTATCCGCCGATGAAGGGGCTGAATATGATGAGTATGCGGAGATTGACCTCTCCAGTTTGGAACCGCTGATCGCCTGCCCCTCATCTCCCGGCAACGTGGTCGCTGTCCGCGAGGTGGCCGGGATAAAGGTGCATCAAACAATCGTGGGAAGTAGTGTCAACTCTTCTTTTCGAGATCTCATGGTAGTGGCGGAGATCGTCAAAGGACGTATCGCCCATACGGATACTTCTTTTCACATCAACCCGGGCAGCAGACAGGTGCTGGAAAACGTGGCTGCACGGGGCGGAGTTATGGACCTGCTGGCAGCCGGAGCCAGCATCCACCAATCCGGTTGTCTGGGATGTATTGGCATGGGTCAGGCTCCTGGCACCGGACAGGTGAGTCTGCGCACTTTTCCCAGGAACTTTCCAGGTCGTTCGGGAACCAAGGACGACAAGGTCTATCTTTGTTCCCCGGAAACAGCAGCAGCGGCAGCCCTGAAAGGGGTTATCACTGATCCGCGGGATTTGGGCAAAGAGATGGACTATCCTAGGATTAAACTCCCGGCGCAATACATCATCGACAAGTCTTCCATTATTTTTCCCTCAGAGGAAGGCTATAAAACCGAAGTGGTGCGAGGTCCAAACATAAAGCCTTTCCCCCAACTGGTTCCCCTTCCAGAAACACTTACGGCAGAAGTGATTCTCAAGGTGGATGATAACATTTCCACTGACACCATTATGCCGGCAGGAAATACGGTCCTACCTTTGCGGTCCAATATTGAGGCCATAAGCGAGTTCGTCTACTACCAGATCGCGCCGAATTTTCATACTGAGGCCAAGGAGAAGGGTGAGGTGGTGATTGTGGGGGGCGAGAATTATGGCCAGGGCTCCAGTCGGGAGCATGCCGCTTTAGCGCCGCGATACCTGGGGGTACGAGCCAAGGTGGCCAAGAGCTTTGCTCGAATACACAAGGCCAATTTATGCAATTTCGGCGTCCTACCACTCACTTTCAAGGATCCTGAGGACTATCAGAACTTAAGCACTGGGACTCAGGTGGTCTTCAGGGAAATAAGAAACAGAATTCAACAAGGGGACACGGAGATTCCTGTGGAAGTGAACGGCCAGACGATAATTACCCTGCTGGATGTCTCTCAGCGCCAGCGCCAGGCACTGCTGGCCGGCGGCACCCTCAATGTTGTAAAGCAAGAACTAGAGGCGAGCAACGGACAGTAGACAGCAGGCAGCTAGCAGCGGGCAGGAGGCAGAGGACAGAAGCGCGTTGCGCGTCATTTGCCTTCGGCGTCATTAGGTCAATACGCTTCGCTGTCATTTGTTGTAATCTGTAGAAGACGGAAGACAGAGAACAGACGACAGGGGTAGGATTCTCCCCCAATGAAATACTTCTGTGGGAGCGGCTTTCCAGCCGCGATCTTACGCTTTTAACGATTTCAACGACCGTAACGGATTGAACAATTCAACTAATTGGTGCTATGGACGCAGTGAATGAAGGTTAGTTCATGAAAAACAGTATACGCATAGGACTAAGTACGTGTCTGTTAGGTGAAAATGTCCGCTTTGACGGTGGGCACAAACGGGACCGGTTCGTTACCGATACCCTCGGTCAATTTCTGGAGTTTGTACCGGTTTGTCCGGAGATGGAGTGTGGGCTGGGAGTGCCCCGGGAGTCCATGCGCCTAGTGGGAAAGCCGGAATCACCAAGACTGGTGACCAATCGAACCAAGATCGACCACACCGAGCGGATGATCACCTGGGCCCGAAAAAGGGTGCAGGAACTGGAAAAGGAGGATTTGTGTGGCTTCATCTTCAAGAGCCGTTCCCCCAGTTCAGGCATGGAGAGGGTCCGGGTTTACAATGAAAAGGGAATTCCGGAAAAAAAGGGCGTGGGCATGTTCGCCCGGATTTTCATGGCCCATTTTCCCTTGCTTCCAGTTGAAGAGGATGGACGACTGCACGACATTAGGCTGCGGGAGAACTTCATCGAGCGTATCTTTGCACTGAAGTGCTGGAGGGACCTCTTGGATGAAAAAAGGAGCAGGGGGAGGCTGGTCGCCTTCCACACGCAGCATAAGTTGCTCATTCTATCTCACAGCCAGAAGCATTCCCGCATCCTGGGAAAACTGGTGGCGGCAGCCAAGAGCATCTCTCCTAACCAGCTATACCCCCAATATCAGGCTTTCTTTATGGAGGCCATGAAGCTAAAAACCACCGTCAAAAAAAATATTAACGTGCTCCAGCACATGATGGGCTATTTCAAAAAGCAGCTCTCCGCTGATGAAAAGCACGAACTGCTGGAGACATTCGATCAATACCGGGAAGGCTATATCCCCCTTATCGTGCCCCTTACTCTGATCAAACACTATGTGCGCAAATACGACCAGCCCTACCTGAAACAGCAAGTTTATCTAAACCCTCATCCGATAGAGCTCAAGCTCAGAAATCATGCCTAAATTGATGTGGGATGGCGGATTGTGGAAAGCAGAGGAAAGGATAGGTTTATTAGAGAATTAGGGAATTAGAAAATTAGTCAAAGAGTTCAGTTATTCACAGATTACCGTTTACTAATGACTCAATTAACTAATTAACGACTTTAATGACTTCTTGGTTAGAAACCTACAAACCTGTGGCATCGAGCCGAATGCAGCTTTTGCTGACCGGTGCCATGTGGAGTTGTGTTGGTGCTGGACTGTTTTCTGTCGGCACCTATTGGTTGCTTAAGAATGGAGAAACAAAAGGTTTTATCCTACTGATTATTGCCGCAGCTTTGGGGCTCGGAAAAGCCTTGTTGGTTTTGGACCGGACAACACTCCATAGTATCACCCGGGTCAAATCGCGTGGAGAAGATCGATGCTTTGGAGGCTTTCTCTCGCCGCGAGTCTGGATCTTAGTAATAGGAATGATGCTTCTGGGCCGGATACTCAGGACAGTCGGCCTGCCAAAACCGATCCTCGGACTGATCTATGGAGCCGTCGGTATTGGCCTTTTGTTCTCTAGTCGACTTATCTGGAGGGCGTGGAAAGACCAGCGTGAAGTAAAGGTATCGGTAGTGGAGAATCCTGATGGGAAATAACCCAGCCCTCCTCCCGTGCCATTAGTTTTCAACTTGTCTCACTTGCTTGAGGCCAATTTGTGCTTATCTTAAGTTAAAATTTCTAGAATCTACAATGAATGGAACCCCATATAAGTGGAAGGAAGGAGTTAGACATGAAAGATAAGCGTAATTTCCACCTTGAAGTGCAGGAACACATTGACTGTTTTGCAAACACAGATCCGCTTAAGGAAATGTCCGAAATTAAGGGAGATACGGACAAAGACCAGGCTGCCCTGAAGTGGGTGGCCCTGACGGTATTGCATGGCATTAACTTCAACGCCGAAAAGATTTCCCTCAGGACTACAGCAGACGGTACTACAACTGTACATGCCAAGTATCGTAAGGCAGATTTACCATCGCCTGGTGGGGACATAGGCCGCAACGTAATTGAAGCGGTGCGTCAGATTACCCATTTTGAGGGTGACGAAGGGAAGGGCCCTTTGGCCCTTGGCGTTCGCAATGACAGCCTCGAAATCGGTATCAGCGTTAAACGCCACGAGCACGGGGAGACGGTTACTTTTAAATTTCCCAAAGACCGCTGATCAATAGAGTCAGTTGTCCGTAGTCCGTTGTCAGTTGCAAAAAGCAGCATGGCACACGCAGCCTGGAGCAAATGAAAGAGGTGTTTGCGGCATGACCCATGTTCTATGCTCTTCCAAATGAGTCCTTGATGCAACGGACAACTGACTGAGTTTGAAAGGAGACAGGATGAGTAGCAAGACCGAGGAGCGAATAAAGGCGTTGGAGGTAGCTCTCAACAACGAGTCGAGGGAGAGGGATTTCTACCTGAAGCACGCCGAGAGAACGAACAACTCTTTCGGGAAAATGATGTTCCAATCCATTGCCAATGATGAAAATGAGCATTACCAGCGGATCCTAGAACTTCACCAAAAACTAGAAGAAGAAGGAAAATGGCCGGAGACCATACCCATTAAGGTCAAAGGCACCGACATGAAATCCATTCTGAAAAAAGTGGTGGAATCAGTGGATACTTCTGCTCAAGCTGACACCGATGACATGGAGGCGGTACAGATAGCCATTGATTTTGAAACCAGGGGGGAGCAGTTTTACCGTGATCTACGAGATAGCGTTGACAACCCTGTAGAAAAAGAGTTCTATGGCGTACTTGCGTCCATGGAGAGGGAGCACCGCCTCTCGCTGGAGGATACCCTGGACTATTTCAAGGATCCTGAGGGCTGGTACCGTATGAAGGAAAAGCGTCATCTGGATGGAGGGTAAAATAAGATAAGAGTGGGACGCCTCCATTCTCCCTGTGAACTTCAGAGCTGCCAAAAGCCATCCACAAAAGATTGAGGGTGGCTTTTTTCTGCGGAAAAACCCTTAGCTCATTTGGGCCCTGCGGCGCCCCCTTATCTCGCTGATTGAAGAAGATTGGGTTCGTTATGGATTTCAGCTGTCAAAGATGTGGTAGATGCTGTAAAGAGATAGGGATTTCCTGGGCGGAATTGGATCCTCGTCTTGTTGCCGATTATCTAAATATGGACCTCCATGAGTTTCTGGATTCCTATGGTTATATGGTTAATGAATACTCTGGCGAAATTGAACATGGAGACCCTGGCGTAACACCCTGCCCGTTTCTTAAGTGGGATATGGAAAAAGCTGTTTGTAAGATTTACCCTGTAAGACCTTGGATTTGTAAGGGCTATCCAGGTCCTGGGACTAGATGTAGAAAAGAGCAGAAG
>CAMYLW010000053.1:1497-11415 GCA_947259475.1 Thermodesulfobacteriota bacterium | reverse complement strand
GAGACCACGAAGATGGGCGTGCCACCGGGCAACCGCAGGGTGTTGGTTCCGAGGCGTACCTGAACGGTACGTCGCAGGGTCCGACACCCGAGGACGCCAGGAAGGACGGCCATATCCGTGGTCGCAGCAAGTTATTCATGAAATATCCGGGCTAGGGCTGGCACGTGTTCAATCGTCCGGTGTAACCTTCCAGGATCTTCCTTGCTTCAGCTTGCCCCGCTTTTTCTTTTCATCAATGCGTTTCTGTTTTGCTGTTCGCGATATTCTCGTTGGTCTCCGTTTGGACTTTTGTTTAAGAGCTTGCTGCAGCAATTCAATGAAGCGTTCCACGGCCACCTCTTTGTTGGCTGCCTGGCTGCGAGTCTTTTGGGAGATGACCCGGAGAATTCCCTTTTTGCTGATACGGGTTGCTAACCCGTCAAGAACAAGTTGTTTCTGTTCTGTAGTAAGACTTGGAGAATTGATAAGGTCAAACCCGAGTGTCACCCGAGTGCTGGCCTTGTTAACGTGTTGACCTCCGGGGCCTCCACTACGGGAAGCGGTAAATTTCAGCTCATCTTTGGGAATCGAGAGTTGATCAGTTATTCGGATCATAGGCATATGTTAGCAATTATGAACGTGATTGATAACCAAAACTTTTCTGAATTAACTGCAGACCAACACAGACAAAGACATTGATCCGCGAAGAACGCTAAGAAAACCCTGTTGTGAAAAATCAATATACAGATGTTAATAGTATTTCACTAACTGGCTGTTAAACAAGACCAGAACGGCTAGAATCGTCATACCGGACACGGCGCCGCCGGGATCCGGTATCCAGTAGGCCATTTTTTGGATTCCGGATATCCGCCGTGGCGGATTCCGGAATGACGGGAACGGTCATCCCACCGAAGGAGTGTTTCTCAACCTTCGTCTGGAGTGCTATTTTGGCTGGCTTGGGCGCGGATCAGTTCGGGGGTCAATTCGTCCTGTTCGCTTTGTAACTGCAGGAGCACGATGGCAGCGATTACCAGTACTCCGCCGAGAATTTGCAGGGGCTCGAGGATCTCTCCTAGAAAGAGATAAGCGATGAACCCTGCCGATATCGGCTCCAGGGTGGCCGTTATTGAGGCACGGGTTGAGCGGATGTAATTAATGCCAACGAAATAGAGGCCAAAAGGGATGGCGGTACCCATGAATGCTATGTAGAGAAGCCCAAGCCATTGCGGCAAGGTGAATCCAGCCCACAGGTAGTGGAAAGGAGGATAGAAAATATACCAAGGGATTGCGGAGAACAGGAGGGCATAGAATAGCACGGTCCAGGGAGAATAGCGGTGCATGGCCCCAACAGCTGGAGGTTGTATGCTCCCACCACCAAATAACAGCCAGCAAATGATAGAAGCAGGGAGAGTAACTTAGATACGGTAACCCGCTCCCTCCAGAAGCAGATGGAATAGCAAGCTACCATGATTGGGGCCAGATATTGAAGGAGTATGGCCGCTGCCACTTGGATTTTGCTGATGGCAGTGAAGTACGTTAGTTGAACCAGGGCCATGACAACGCAGCCCAGGAATATGAAAAACCCTAAGTCTTTGGGTTGAATTCGAAAAAGATGTCTGGAACGAATCCCAAAGAAGATGGCGAGCAACAGTGAGCCAAAGGTAGCCCGAACCTGGACTACGTCCAAAGGAGTAATTCCACCAGCAAAAAGCCCCTTACCAATTGTCCCCGATGCAGCCCACAAGATGGCTGCGGCTATTACACAAAGATAGCCTTTAGTGGCACCAGCGGCTCCAGAACTCTTTGAAGTCAAACTGGGTGTTCTTATAGAAGCTTCGTCAGGGTTTCGCTTCATGCGATCATTTAGTAGTTTCAAAACCCACCCCGGTGTCGGGGGGGATTGTTTACTCGTAGGTTCGACGGATTCGCTTCAACAGTGGTTTCATATCGTACATAAAGGATTGTTGCCCTAATCTTTCCAGTTTGTCCAGCCACTTTTGCCGATAAACCATCTGCCCCCTTCTGAATAGTTCTGATGTCTGCTGCCAGCTAGAATGCTCCGTTTGTGTTTTTATGGCGTCCAACTCAAAGAGAATGGGAAATAATCCCCGGAGTCTGACCTTGCTGTTCTCGCTGGTATCCACATCATCGAGGTAATTTAGTGCGCCTGTGGCCCAAAATTTCGCGTGGGCGGCCTCGTGCTGAACGACACTTTGAAAGTCGGCGTAATTGAAAGCGGGGTGGAACATCTTCGGTCCAAAGGTCATACGGGAAGGGTAACCTCGTCCAATGGCAAGAGCGTGACTTGTGGGTCGATAGTTTCCGTTCTTGGTTTTTACCAGTGGGTTGGAAACAGCTAGCATTTTCACTTCCTCAGAGTACAGAACCTGCAATACATGTTCTGGTAGCCCCTCCTGCTGTACATAGGATCTCACAAAGTAAGTTCGCAGCTTTGAATCGGTTTGGGCCTGCAAGAAAAGCACGTCCATATCATCTGTTTGACCCTGACCAATCACCATGTAAGCAGGCCCGAGAATAATAAACACGGCAGTAACGAGAAGCGTATAGAATTTGATGTTCAAATGGTAACTTTGCATCATGCGGACCTAATAGACTGCCAAGAGACATTGCGTTTACCTTATAGAATACGGCCGATCTCCTCTGCAATTTCCATTCTCAACTAAAGCTAAGTAATGCTCCTTCCACTTGCAAGGATGGGGGTAGACCAGAGGGCATGGGGCATGGGGCATGGGGCATGGGGCATAGGGCATAGGGCATAGGGCATAGGGCATAGGGAATACAGCTGGCAGCAGTGCTCAGCTCTCATCGAGCTTCGCGTCATGTGGCTGCGCCGTCATTAGGTCATTATGCTTCGCTGTCATTTGTAGTAATCGGTATAGGGCATGGAGCATAGGGCATGGGGTTAAAGATTTGATATGCTTGAATTAAGCTGTTCAGGCTATTTAAGCTACTTAAGCTACTTCAACGATTTGAACGACTAACTAAGGCGAGGCAAACTGCAACTGATGCAGCCTGTAATAGAAGTCATGGCGGGACAGAAGATCCTCTTGAGTCCCATGCTCGACAATTCGGCCGTTATGTAAAACCAATATGCGGTCAGCCTGACGTATGGTGGAGAGCCGATGGGCAATAACCAAGGTGGTTCTTCCTTGAAATAACCGTTCCAGGGCCTGCTGAATCAGGTATTCCGTCTCGCTGTCTATATTGGCCGTGGCTTCATCGAGGATTAATACTTTCGGGTCATAGGACATGGCGCGGGCGATGGCAAGGAGTTGGCGCTGCCCCGTGGACAAGGTAACACCGCCCTCGTACACCTCCGCGTCCAGTTGGCCCGGGAGCCGGGAAACCAGATCTTCCAGGTGCGCCAACCTTGTAATCCGCATTAGCTCTTCTGAAGATAAGTTGCGATCCAGTGCGATATTTTCCCTGAGTCTCCCGGCAAAAAGAAATACATCCTGCATGATGAGCCCCACCTGCGACCTTAACCAGGACAGATCCATTTCACCAATGTCTCTACCGTCGAGGCAAATCGTTCCCTGCTGGGGTTCATGGAATCTTTCCAAAAGATGCATCAGGGTGGTTTTCCCTGCACCGGTGACACCCACAATCGCCAAAGTTTCCCCAGCCCTGACTCGAAAGGAGATGTTTTTAAGCACCGGCTCCTCCTGGCGATAGCCGAAAGTCACCTGCTGAAACTCAATTTCCCCCTTTACAGCAGGCGGGTTAGCTTCGGTGGAATCGTATCTTTCCTGCTCCTTGTCGTCCAAGAGGAGGAAAATTCGCTCTGCTGAAGCCATGGCAGATTGCATGATGCTGTATTTTTGCGACACGTCTCGGATGGGTCCAAAAAACATGCGGAGGTAAGAGATGAAGACCACGAGAGCTCCAAGGCTCAGCGTGTCTGCCAAAACCTGCCTGCCTCCATACCAGAGGAGAAGTGCGATTGTGGTGGTGGCCAGCAATTCGATACAAGGGAAGAAAATCGCCTGGAGCATTATCTGTCTTAAAGTGGCGCGGTAGTAATCGTGGTTTAGGTTTTCAAAACGGCGCAATGTTGTTTTTTCTTGGCGGAAAATCTTGATTACCCTGATACCGGAAAGGTATTCGTTGAGAATTACATTGATCTTAGCCAGTTTGGCTCTAATGTCGCGGTAGGCGGAGCGAACCTGCACTCCAAAGACACGAAAGAGCACAACAATGAGCGGGATAACAGACAGGGTAACCAGAGTGAGATCCCACCGCAGGTGAAAAAGAATGACGAGAATACCGCACAGCAGGACCACGTCTTTTAGAAGGGTCATTACCACCGAACCGAACATCTCATCCAGGTTCTGGATGTCATTGGTTAGACGGGTAACCAGCCTACCAACAGGATTCCGGTTGAAAAATGACAGGCACATCTTTTGGATGTGGCCAAAGAGCTGCATGCGCAGGTCGTGCATCATGTGTTGCCCAGCGTACACCATGAGCAGGTTTTGGCCAAAGGTGCAGATTCCGCTCAGCAGGAGCAGTGCCACAAAGACCAGGCCCAAGCGGTACAGTCCTGAAATGTCGTGCTGACGTAAGACCAAGATATCCTCAGCGGATAAATTGGCTAAATTTCGGTAGTCAATATATGCAATTCCATCCGCAATATGAAAAAGGGTAGGGTGGGCCAGCACCACTCGTCTTTGGACATCGGCCCCGAGTGGGGTGAAATAAAAACGGTGAGGCGGAATAGAGCCCTGTGCTTGAAGTTGGTGCAGCAGTCGAGGGTCCATCTTGCGTAGGAGTTCATTTGCGATGAAAAATTGTCCTTTTTCCGGGCCCGGGTGTAGTTGGCCAGTGACTTTGTCAAGAAAACGTTCTAGTGCAGGCGGCGGAGCCTCCGGTATTTGAATCTGGCGGGCGGACCGGACGATATATTTATCTATGCCCACTTTGAACAGATAGGGTAGGGCGAGGTCAAAGACAGTAAGCAGCAGTATAAGCATGGCACTGAAGCCGATTACTTTTAGATATGGCCGAGCGTAGCCGGCCAGACGACGCCAGAGGGGCCAGTCGTATGGCTTGCCCAGCTTGTCTTCCTCAAAATAGCCGTAATTACCGTGCATAAGAGAAAATGCCTAAAGTAAACAAGAATGTCTAAAGTGATCTAAAATGCCCAAATTCCTCAATTCCTCAATTCCTCAATTCTTAAATCCGCAATCCGCAATCCGCAATCCGAAATTCTTACTTCTTACCACTTACTGCTTCTTCATACAGCTCATCCTCCAGTTTCTGACGGTGATATAGGGCGGCGTAGATTCCCTTTTGTGCAAGAAGTTGATCGTGGTTTCCCTGCTCTCGCAGGCGACCCCACTCGAGGACAAAAATCATATCAGCAGCCCTCATGGCCTCCAAGCGGTGTGAGGCTATGAGGGTAGTCCTGGCTTTCAGGTAACGTTTGAGATTAGCCAGAATGGCAAGCTCTGTCTCAAGATCCACTGAAGAGAAGCAGTCGTCGAGAATGAGCAGCGGTGTGGACAGTATGAGCGCCCTGGCAAGGGTCAGCCGCTGTTTTTGGCCGCCTGAAAGGGTGACTCCGCGTTCTCCCAGGATGGTGTCGAACTGGTGGGGCAGGGCGAGGATCTCGTCCAGTAAATGTGCGGCTTCAGCGGCCTTGATCATCTCGTCAGTACTTGCATCAGGATTTCCGAAACAGATGTTGGCGCGGACGGTATCAGCAAAGATAAATGGATCCTGAGGCACCACGGCGATGGCTCGGCGTAGTTCTTCTAAAGGCCAGCGATGAATATCCTCACCCTCCCAATAAAGCTGTCCTGGGGGGGTGTCGTAGAGGCGAGGTAATAGCTGGCACAGAGTGCTTTTACCTGCACCGGTACGGCCAACGATTCCCACCAATTGTCCAGGTTTGATGCTTAGATGAATATCCTCCAGGGCCGGGAGATTGGAGCCGGGATACGTAAAGGTAAGACTCCGGCTTTCAATGTCGCCCTGGGTAAGGGATTTTTTAGGTACCTCCAATATCTCAGCAGCTTCAGAAGGGGTGTTCAAAATTGCTTGAATACGCTCCAGAGAAGCCGAGCCCCGCTGGAACAGATTTATCATCCAACCAAGGGCCATCATGGGCCAGGTGAGGAGGAGCAGATAGCTGTTGAAGGCAACAAAATCTCCAACGGATATGGTGTTAAGGATGGTAAGCTTACCACCGATGACGAGGACCAGGGCCATACTTAAGTTCGTAAATATGAGACTCATGGGGGAGAAAAAGCCACTGATTTTTACCATGCGGAGATTTGCAGCAATATAATTCCGGCCAGTTTGATCAAAGCGTTTGATTTCTGCGGTTTCCTGGGTATAGGCTTTGATGGTGCGAATGCCGGCAAGATTCTCCCGGGCCCGCTCTGTTAGTTGAGAGAACGAGGCCTGAACCTTTTGAAAGCGCTCATAGAAAATCTTACTGATGGTCCGGGCAAAAAGAGCAATGAAAGGCATGGGTAAAAGGGCAATCAGAGTCAGGCTAGGATTGATATAGAGCATGAAGCCAATTGCAGCGGTCCCCAGGACGAGGGTATCGGTGAGGGCCACCAACCCCATGCCGGCGGCCAGTTGTACCGCCTGAACGTCGTTGGTGGCGTGAGCCATAAGGTCACCGGTGTTAGCCCGGTCGAAGTAGGAAAAAGAGAGAGTCTGCAAGTGGGCGAATAGACGATTTCGCAAAGCCTCCTCAACTTGGCGCGAATGGCCAAACAGGCACCGTCTCCAGACAAAGCGGAACACGACGATGCCCAGGGCCAAGGCCAGAACCATCCCGGCATAAGATAACAATCTGGCGCTGGTGGCCTGGTAGCGGGTGAGATCATCCACAGCCAGCTTGATGACGCGTGGAATGAAAAGCTGCAACAGATCGACTATCAGCAGCGAGCTGACGCCGATGGCAAGGATGCCCAGGTTGCGCCGGAAATAGGGAAGTAGAATACGATAATGGGTCATGGTTGGATTTTATCACAAAGAGGCTGGGGGGTTGAGGTGCGCAGATTTGGCCCGCATCCAGCGGGCCAAATCTGCACGCTTACCATACCCGATAGCCCAAAAAAATGCAATGAATCGCAGAGAACCAGGCGCTTTGCACCACGCCCTAGCATGGAGCATAGGGAAGTAATTTCGGATTTAGGATTTCGAAGGCGAAATCTCCAACTAAAATACGCCTTATCATTTCACAATTTCAAACTCCCTTCATGGCCTTTGCCTTAGTCTCCTGAATTCTGGCTCCTGGCTCCTTTATGTTCTTAGTAATATCTTGCTCTACCCCAGGAAAAGTGATAGGCTGACAGTCTTTACTAGCGGTAATTCGGCTCGGCGCAAGCTTGCAATTACATGATTGAAAGGTTTCTGAACAGGCATGGAAGCTGGCTCAGTTTTTTTGATGCGCATGGGTTTGTCCATTCTCTTTGCCTTTATGGTTGTGAAGATTTTTCACCTTGGTGGTGGCATTGTGACTGTGGCCGGTTTTGCAGTGTTTTTTGTAGGGCTTTCATATTTGCTGGCGCATTTGAGGGAAAAAAGACAAAGTGAGGAGCGGCTGAGATAGGGTATAATGGATGAAATGGCTTTGGCCGTTGGCGGTTGCAGAATTGGCCAGTGCTATCTATATTAAAGCTGCACTCAGTGGTTAGTACTCACAGCCAGGGGTAGGGTTGAGTTCGGGGTTTCGCTCTAGTTCTTGAATGCAGCGTCAGCCGTTACTCGCCAACGAGCATACATTTACTAATGAGGTGAGGCAATGAGTCCAATGGACTGGAAGGGATCATCGGGTCGAGGTCCTGGCGGCATAAAGGATTTCGAGGAGGTATTGAAAAAAATCAGAGAACAATTTCGCGGCAAGTTCCGCTTTCATGGCTCTTTGTGGCTTCTGCTTTTGGCGGTGCTCATTGTTGCCGCCGGCTATGCCAGCGTCTATACCGTGGCACCAGAAGAGACTGGAGTGATTCAGCGTTTCGGTCGCTATGTGCGGCTAACCGGTCCGGGCCTGCATTTCAAGCTGCCTTTCGGTATTGAGACGGTGGGCAAAGTCAAGACAGGTCGAAATTTCCAGATGGAGTTCGGCTACAGGACGGTAGAAGCGGGTGTGCGCTCACGCTTTACGGAGCGTGGCTTCAAAGAGGAGTCACTCATGCTGAGTGGTGACCTCAACGTGGTCGATCTTCAGTGGACCGTGCAGTACAAGATCGGGGATCCAAAGGATTTTCTCTTTCAGGTGAAGGATGTGGATAGTGCCATCCGGGATATGTCCGAATCGGTCATGCGCCGGGTGGTTGGCAACCGGCTTTTCGACTTTGTCCTTACAGTAGGGCGTGCCGAGATCGCCGACAGAGTTAAAGTGGAAATGCAAAAAGTTCTGGACTCCTATCGCACTGGTATCCAGGTGGTCAATGTCAAGATGCAGAATGTGACTCCGCCTGGGCCGGTGGAGGCTGCCTTCAATGAAGTGAACGAGGCTGAACAGGAAAGAGAGTCAAAGATCAACCAGGCGCAGGCCGCCTATAATCGGGAGATCCCTAAGGCCAAAGGCAGTGCCTTGCAGACCATATCAAAGGCTGAAGGCTACGCCTTGGAACGGGTGAACCTGGCTAAGGGCGAGGCTAATCGGTTTATCGACGTGCTCAAGGAATACCGCCAGGCCAAGGATGTCACCAAACGACGCCTTTACCTGGAGAGCATGAACCAACTGCTCGACAAGGTAGATGAAATCTACGTGATTGACGCAGACCAGAAGGGACTAGTTCCCCTGCTTGATCTCCAGAAAGCGCGAGGAAAGTAAAATGAAAAGTAGAGCAATACAGGTACTGCTCGCCCTGATTGTAGTCGCAGCAATAGTTTCCACGGGCGCATTTTATGTGGTAAATGAAGGCGAACAGGTGGTAATCACCCAGTTCGGCAGGCCCGTGGGAGCTGCTGTCAAGGATGCCGGTCTTAACTTCAAAATACCCTTCATTCAAGCGGTGAACCGGTTTGAGAAGCGACTTCTTAATTGGGATGGTAGCCCCAACCAGATCCCTACCAAGGACAAGAAGCTCATCTGGGTGGACACCACTGCTCGCTGGCGCATCAGTGATCCACTCCTTTATCTGACCCGGGTGACCACCAAGACCACCGCACTTTCGCGGCTGGATGGTATTATCGATTCTGTGGTCCGGGACGCTGTATCAGAGAACGATTTAGTGGAACTGGTACGCAGTGAGGGTTGGGCGGGTGCGGTGGGTGAGAGGGTAAGCGATGCTGGCTACGCTCAGAAGGAAGTGCAGGAAGTGAGTCGTCCTCTGGAAGTGGGACGTGAAAAGATCACCAGGGCAATGCTGCTGTCTGCTTCGAAACTCGCTCCCGAATTCGGCATCGAGTTGGTGGATGTGCGGATCAAGCGGATCAATTACGTGGATAGCGTGCTGAAGAAGGTCTTTGAAAGAATGATCTCCGAGCGTAAACGAATCGCTGCCCAGTATCGCTCAGAGGGTGAAGGCCAGGCGGCGAGAATCAACGGTGAGATGCAAAAAGAGCTGAAACGAATCTCCTCGGAAGCCTTTCGCACAGCACAGGAAATTCGAGGGAAAGCTGATGCCGAGGCCACAGGAATTTATGGCAGCGCCTATAACCAGGATCCGGGATTCTATTCCTTTTCCAAGACCCTAGAACTCTACCGGGAGCAGGAGCACAACAAAACGAGGATGATATTGACGACAGATAACGATTTTTACAAATATCTGAAGAAAATTCCTCGTTAGGAGAAAAAGAAAAAAAAATGATAAAATACGAATTTTTCGTATTGCGGTCAGGCGGAATTGGTGTATAGTAGGGAAAGGTCTGCGCGGTTCGTACCGTGTTGCCCCTAACGGTGTTTGGTAAAAGCATCGCTGGGGGCTTTTTTTTGGGGGCAGGTTT
>CAMYLW010000053.1:0-1484 GCA_947259475.1 Thermodesulfobacteriota bacterium | reverse complement strand
CGAGTCCCTGCGGTTGCCAGGTTGCAAGCCCATCTTCACGATCTCGTGACGGCAATTCATGAAATATCAGGGCTAAAGCAACTCTGAATATAGATCTTCAATTCCCTCGATCTCTGTCTGCAGATATGTTTTGATTTTCTTGGTAATTCTAACTTGTATCTGTCGTACGCGCTCACGGCTGATCCCGTAAACGTCCCCGATCTCCTGCAAGGTCATTGGGTCTTCGGCCATTAGTCTGTGGTCGAAAATAAATCGCTCCTTCTCCGGCAATGTGGTCCTGAAAGAGGCCAATTTTTCCTTGAGGAGTTCTCTCCTTTCGAAATCTGCAAGCTGTTCGTCTGCCCCGATATCATCGGACGGAATGAAGGATTGATGGTCGCTGTCTGAGTCTTCTTTGATAGGAGCATCAAGAGACACCTCCCAGCTACCCAGCCGTTGATCCATTTCGATGACTTCAGATTCTTTTACGTCCAACCGCTCAGCCAGCAACTTAGGTCTCGGCTCAAATCCCATGGCCAGCAAGTTATCTTTTTCTTTACGAAGATTGAAAAAAAGCTTGCGCTGGGCTTGGGTGGTGCCGATCTTGACAAGTTTCCAATTGTCCATAATGAATTTGATGATGTACGCCTTGATCCAGAATGAGGCATAGTAGGAGAGTTTGAAACCGCGGTATGGGTCGAATTTTTTTACTGCCTGCATCAAGCCAATATTACCTTCCTGAATCAGATCCATTAGATTCCGCATCCAGTGGCGCTGAAAGCTCAAGGCAATCTTAACAACCAATCTCAGGTTTGAGGTAATGAGCCGATAAGCAGCTTCCATATCGCCCTTTTCTCTATAGCGCATGGACAGCCGCTGTTCTTCCTCGCGGCTCAGAAGGGGATACCGTTTGATTTCCATGAGGTAGTGCTTGAGCGGATCATAGGGAACGAGAGAGTCGGAGGAGTAGCTTTTCAGCGCTGCCATTTCGCGTTCTTCGAAGGCGAAGTCTGCAGCTTGCTCTAAAGTTCTAGCTTCTTCTTTTTTCTCTTTTGCCTTTCTCGCCATGTTTGCAATTTATCCTTTTATCTAGCCACGTTGGAGAGGGAGGATTATTGGACCGTCCAAATATAATAGGCTACTTCAGGTGAGCATTCATGTCAAGCTAGTCTCAAAGAGGTTAGTCATTCACAGGTTACCGTGTACTAATCGACTGATAGCGACTTCAACAACTTGACTATTTGACCAGTTGACTATTTTACGAATTAACGAATTCCTTAATCCCTGAATCCCGAAATTCCTCTATCCGCAATTCCACATCTGAAAACCGACCCTTACATTGACTCAAGGACCAGTCCATCTTATCGTTGAAATATACGGGTTTATAGGAAATGCTACAAGGTGTCAATCAACTCGCTTTCAAGCACAAAAAAAAAAAAAAAAAGGGGAAGGAAATGACGAGGGAGGTGTTATTCCTGGACTTAATTGAGACAGAGGAAGGAGAA
>CAMYLW010000052.1 GCA_947259475.1 Thermodesulfobacteriota bacterium | reverse complement strand
CTTCCCCCTTTGCTAAAGGGGGACCGAGGGGGATTTTAATGGAGTAAGGGGATTTAAATAAACCCCGCCCCTACATTAGTCAGTCACTATGGCAGCAAAAATCAAAAAAGGCTCACACCATATCGGCATGAGCCCTTTGTTGTTTAATGAAACCCTAACGGTAACTACGAGGCTATTTCCTCCTTAACCGAGACGGCAACCTTGTAGAGGATGGTAAGAATCAGGAAGCCTGTAGCCCAGACACCTATGGTAATCGCAATCTCCGGCAGGGTGGGGACGTACTCGGTTATTGTATCAAAGGGGTTAGGGATAAAACCGGTAATAACCAGGGTAATCCCTTTCTCGATCCACAGGGAAAAGAACACCAGCAAGCAGGAGATAGCCAGGGTCTTTTCATTCTTCCGGAGCGGTGGACAGAGCAGCATGAGTGTTGCTAACACCGCCATTACCGCAAAGGCCCATGTCCAGGGGACTAGATTTGCATGCCCATGAAGACCGACAAAAGTGTACACGAAGCCATGCATATGCCCTGGTATCTGGCTGTAGAAAGCGGTGAAAATTTCCAGCACCACAAAAAATATACTGATGATCATGGCATACACCACAATGTTGGCCACCTTCTGAATGGCCTCCTTGCCGGGATCGAACTTGCTCACCTTTCTAACGATGAGACACAGGAGAATAAGGAGCGCTGGTCCGGCTGCAAATGCGGAAGCCAAAAAGCGGGCCGCCATGATGGCGGTGAGCCAGAAATGCCTTCCCGGTAAGCCTGCGTATAAGAAAGCGGTTACCGTGTGGATGCTAACAGCCCAGGGAATGGACAGATAGATAAGAGGTTTGACCCACTGGGGTGGGTCGACCTGTTTGCGCTCAGCACTCAATACCACCCAACCGATGATGATGTTCAGAAAAAGGTAGCCGTTCAAAACCACCATATCCCAGAACAGGATGGAGTTGGGGGTCGGGTGCAGGATGACGTTTAGGGCCCGCATGGGCTTGCCCAGATCCACCAGGATAAACATCAAGCACATGTTAACTGCGGCCACAGCCAGGAACTCGCCCAGAATCGTGATCTTGCCGAACTCCTTGACATTGTGCAGGTAGTAGGGCAGGACCACCATCACCGCCGAGGCTGCCACCCCGACCAGGAAAGTGAACTGGGCGATATAGATGCCCCAGGAAACATCCCTGCTCATGCCGGTTACGGTCAATCCTTTACTGAGCTGGTACAGGAAGGCGGTGGCGCCCATCCCGTGAAGACCGAACAAAACCCCTATCAGTATCCAGTATTTCTTGCTTCCTTTTAGAGCAGTCTCGAGCATAACCACCTCACACTATGTAGTAGACGTTGGGATTTGTCCCAAGCTCTGGTTTACGCCTGATGGCAAAGTGCTCATGTAGTATTTCCCTTACCTCGGAGTCCGGGTCTTCCAGGTCACCAAAAACCAGGGCCTTGGTGTCCTTGACCGCCTCTACACACGCCGGCATCTCACCTACAGCCAGACGTTCAGCACAGAGGTTGCACTTTTCCACCACCCCTTTTGTGCGGGTGGGATATTTGGGGTTCGGTGGCTCCTTGTCCTTGAAGTAGGTCGTCCTCGGATCTTTCCAGTTGAAGCTCCGGGCCCCAAAAGGACAACCGGCCATACAGTAACGGCAACCGATACAGCGATGCTGATCCATCATGACGATGCCGTCTTCACGCTGCCAGGTGGCCTGAGTGGGGCACACCCGCACGCATGGGGGATTGCTGCAGTGGTTGCAGAGTAGAAGGAAAGGCTTTTCTTCCACCTCTTCGGCCAGGTAATCATATTCCTGCCCCGGAAAGGCATGTCCATATTTATCGGTCCAGATCCACTTGATCTCTTCATTATCTTCATCGCCATAGTCAGGAACGTTGTGGGCCCGGTGGCAAGCCTCTATGGCCTTTTGGGTCGTCTCTTCATCCAACTTCTTTACATCCACCACCATGGCCCATCTCTTGCCGGTCAAGCCTTTTGGATTCGCTTCATACACCGGCTCACCCAACTCGACCTTTGCCAAAAGATCCACGGACTTTAGTGCACCGAGACCCAGGGTGGAAATTCCGAGTATCTTTAAGAAGCTTCTTCTGCTCCTCTCCATCACAACTTCTCCTTCGGCTCAATATGGCATTCCCAACAGTACGGATCTACTCCAGCGTAATTATGGCACTGATCGCAAAACTTGCTCTTGTTGGAGTGACAATCCATGCAGGTATTCTGTAAGCTCACTGTGTATTCTTTCCCGTTGGTAGCAACGTAAATTCTTTTGCCTTGACGAACAGCTTCATCCCGCCATTCGTTGAGCATTTGCATGTGGGATTCAACCATGTACTCCTTGGCTTCTACACACTCCTTTGCCAGCTTTGCCTTCGGCGAAAGCTCTGGCTCAGGCGGTGGGCCGGATTTCACCAAACCGATCAAGAAGGGTGAGGTGAAAAAGACAACAAAGATAACGATTCCGGTGATGACTAAGCCTTTGTTATACATTACTTTTCAACCTCCGCTTCTTCTTCCGCTGCCTCCTTAGCAGTTTCTTCAGCAGTCTCCTCGGCTACTTCTTCGGCTGCGTCTGCGGCTATTTCTTCGGCAGTTTCTTCAGCTGCTTCTTCGACTCCTTCTTCTGCTGCTTCGAGAATTACTTCTGCAGGTGCTTCTTCAACCTCTTCTTCCTCTTCTTCCTCTACCCAGGGGAATTCTTCGGCACGCAGATTCATGGTTCTTTTCTTTTCCCCTTCAAGGATGAGGGCATTCCCTACCAACTCGTGAATCCCTATGACCTCCACATCAGGCACCCAGTACTCGCACAAAGTTGTAAGGGTGGCCCGGTCAATGGCACAGATACAGGCCATCGCGTTCACATCATGTTTGTCATGGACATACTGGAGGGCATTTGCCCGAGGAAGGGCCCCCCGCATCCTCATGTCCATAAACTCATCGGTATTCAAGCCGGACCCACTGCCGCAGCAAAAGGTCTGCTCCCGAATGGTATTGATCGGCATCTCATTGAAGTTGTTGGCCACGTTCTCAATGACATACCGCGGCTCATCAAAGAATCCCATGCCCCTGGCCGGGTTGCAAGAGTCATGGAACGTTAATTTGTATGGATCATTGCGGCTCAGATCCAGGTTCAACTTACCGTGTTTGATCAGGTCAGCGGTGAACTCAACCAGGTGAATCATCTTATGGGATTTGGCATTCTCAAACACAGTGCCGGTAATGGGAGATTTGGGCACTTCCAGAAAGTCGGCGGGGCCAGTCATGGTGTCCATGTACTGATTGCACACCCTCCACATATGGCCGCACTCTCCACCGATGATATACTTCACCCCGAGCCTTTTGGCCTCGGCATACATTTTGGAGTTCAGCCTTTTCATCATCTCGTGGGAGGTGAAGGAGCCGAAGTTTCCGCCCTCAGAGGCGTAAGTGCTCCAGGTAATGTCGAGCCCCAGACCTTCAAGATAGTGGAATAACATGAGATAGCCCATGGCAGTAAAGGTGCCCGGGTCAGCGAAGATATCGCCGGATGGAGTAATGAACAGGATCTCAGCTCCCTTCCTGTTTAAGCTGGGCTCGGGAAGGATTCCTGTGATCTCCTCGATCTCCTCGCAAAAAAACTCAATCATGGAATGGTAGGCGTGGGGCTGAATGCCCAGGTGATTACCCGTTCGGTAGCAGTTGGCCACCGGACCCGTTATCCAGTCGATGTTGCAGCCTAACAGATTGAGTAACTCCCGGCCGATCATAGTGACTTCTGCGGTGTCGATGCCGTAGGGGCAGTAAAGAGAGCAACGGCGGCATTCCGTGCACTGAAAAAGATAGTAGAATAAGTCCTTAAAAACATCATAGGTAAGTTTTCTGCCACCGGCTAGCTTCCCCAGGACCTTTCCTGCGGTGGTGAATTCGCCTCGATAGATTGATCTGAGCAGCTCCGCCCGAAGAACAGGCATGTTCTTGGGATCGCCGGAGCCAATGAAGAAATGGCACTTGTCAGCGCAGGCGCCACATCTCACACATATATCCATGAAGAGTCTGAAAGAACGGAATTTATCCAGCCGCTCCCTCATTCCCTCGAGAAATATCTCTTGCCAGTTCTCCGGAAGCTTCCAGTCCTCGTCACCGGGCGACCAACTCCTCGGGTTAGGCAGACCTATCACTTCGTGGTCTTTTGGCTTGGAACCGTAGCACCACCTGCCCTCTTTCAATTCGACGGGCATGTCCATCCACCCTTTTTTGGGAGGCGTGTGGTCTACTTTTGCAAGTTCTTCTGGGGGCGCAACCTTTGACATCTTTACTCCTTTTCAACTGGGAGTCCAACCTCTATCATCTTCTCCCTAAAATCGTCCTCATACTCCTGGTATGTATGAACCTTCACTGGGTAGTTCCAGGGATTTATGTGCCGCCGGGCGCGGTTGTCATTGGCCATGTTTCTGGTGGGACTGAAAAAAACTCCACCCGCATGCATGAGTTTACTGAAGGGGAAGTAGGCGATCAAAACCGAGAGGAGAAACAGGTGGATGTAAAAGATAACACCTATCCCTTTTGGAATCGTGGGATGGAAACTTACCAGCCCCATGACTAACTCTTTGACGCTGGTGATGTCCACCCTGAGAAAATATTTCATCAGAATCCCTGAGCCTGCCAGGGCTATGATGAGAAAAAGAGGAAAGTAGTCGGCGGCAAGGGAGATATAGCGGAGTTGTGGCACGGCAAGCCTTCTGAGTAAAAGGTAGGTCGTCGCCAGCAAGAGTACAATGCTGCTCAGCATGAGCCGAGGCAGCCCCACCTCCATGAAACCGTCCACACTGTCCAATAGCGTAACAAAGCCGGGCACAGGTTCCATAAGAAGCCGAAAGTGTTTTATGAATACCACCAGAAAGGCATAGTGAAAGGCCAGTGCTGCCACCCACAGCCACTTGTTGGAGCCATAGTCCAGCTTGGGGCCATCCCTTAGTTCGACTCTGGTGTTCCTGAACAAGGAACGAAAGGCGAACACCTCAAGTGCCATTCTGGCGATGACTCCTCCGGTGCCGGAGGGATTGTCAATGGGGTTCGGCTCGATCCAAGAAAAGCTTTTCATCTGCCCCCCGGTGGTGGGAATCTTGAAGGGTACCGGGGTCTTGGCCCATTGAACTACCCGGTAAATAAACCCGATGACGAAAGTCAGGACGGCCAGATACGGTATCACGATCCCAAAAAAATACTGGCCGGCTCCTTGCGCACCCACCAAGGGGATTACGATGAGTGCTATAACCGCAAAAAAGGAAACCCAGACGCCCATTTGCAGGTACCTCGCTTCAAGTTAGATTTTCCGTGTCGCACACTTCGGGATCTCCCTCTTTCTCGGGGATCCCGCACATCTTGTTTGCTCGTTCGATTAACCTTCCAACTCTGTTCTTGACCTCTTTCACCCTCAGCTCGTAAAGCTTCTCCCGGCACTTGGTGTATATGTCCAGTGACATGAGGCCCATTGCATCTATTTTTCGCTCAAGCTCCCATAAATCTTCAGAAATGCGGCTTTCGCCCATATTCTCAGCCAATTCCTCCCTTATCAGTTTCTTCAAATCGAAAATGAAGCCCAGAGCCTGGGAGGGGGAGAAGTCCTGAACAGCTCTAATTTTTATGATTTTGTCGAGGAAAGGGGAAACATCTTCTGAATTTGCATCCTTGAGAATGTTGTTGAAGATCTCCTCAATTCCCCGGGATATCTCATGTGCCACCGGGTTGGCAAAGCGGTTTTTTTTCTTCTTTAAAAACTGTCTTGTGTCAGCAGGATAAGTCTCCAGAATTAAATCAAACCATCGCTCCAGGATGGCAGATTTTCTTTCCTCTAGAAACTTCTCCAGACTCATAATGACATCTAACCAAGAGAGGAAAAAAGGTAGTGAGTTGGGGTAAGGCACCAGCAGGGAAGATTCATCATCTGGACCGGCCCCGACTTTGTGCCAATTGTAACATAGTCTGGTTCGAGATTCTATCTACTCAACCGAAAACAACGCCCACACTCTCCAAACCTTGGAGGTTCGTCCTCACTGCTTAGGGATTCAGTGAGGGAGTGGGGCAGGGATATCTTTAACCCACTTTGTGAAACTTATTTCTAAATAGGGGACTTTATGGAAAATCTACGAAAGTGTCAAGGGAAAAGTTTGCCGCAGTCATCTCGAGGTCAAGCGCAGGTTGTGTCCATGTTCTTCAAGGCTGGAGCAAACGGAGGAGTGCTTAGCACTCAAATTCGAAATTGGTCCTCCGGACTCCCCACCCTACGGGCGGGGCCCCAGTTTCGAAACCCGAAGCACGAAACAAATACAAAATCCGAATTCTCAAATGTTCAAAACGTAACTTCTCGAAAAGACTTGTCTGCTGTTTCGGTCATTTGGATTTTGGAAATTCGAATTTGTTTCGGATTTCGATATTCGGATTTCGGATTTACACTAGATATGTGCCTCTGTGGTGCATACTCAATCAGGCCTCCTCAGGGCGGCTATTTGCAGATGCAGCTTACGATTTCTCGGCCCGTCGAACTCGCAAAAGAATATTCTCTGCCAGGTTCCCAGAACCAAACGGGCGCCCGACACAAGTACGGTCTCGGCTGACCCCACCAGGCTGGTCTTAACATGAGCGGGGGAATTGCCTTCCATGTGTCTATAGTCGGCTTTCCAGGGTACCATTTGATTGAGCACCATAAGGATGTCCGCCTTGACCGCAGGATCCGCCCCCTCATTGATGGTAATAGCGGCGGTGGTATGGGGTACATAGAGGGTAAGACGACCCTCTTCTATTCCTGATTTGCTCAATTCACTCTGCACCTGACTGGTAACATCCACCATCTCAGTTTGAGCTGAAGTCTTTACACTGATGGTTTTCAGCATCTTTAACCTCCAAGGGTTTCACCACGAAGGGCACGAAGATCACGAAGGATAGTGTTCCAAAGATAAACAACGGTCCGTCATTCCGGAATCCGCCGCAGGCGGATATCCGGAATCCAGAAATCTGACTGCTTGCTGGATAGCCCGCCCCTGGCGGGACCTTGCCGCGTCAGATATGACCATTCATTAAAACTTCAAACCCGAAACCTGCTACCTTGGAATAATAAGTCCGGATTCCGTGGTCATTTCTCTTTTGGCCTGCTCTTCTGCACCCTCCACTTGCGGTCCAACCTCACTTGCAATGGAGCGCTTTACCAGGCCCAGAATGAAATTGTCCTCGGTGAGAAGGCCAATCTCGTTCTCAAGATCAATAGCCACGGCCAGAGCTCGTTTGGCCTCTTGTGGTCGATCTGTCAGATGAAGGAGCAAGGCCGTCTCCTCCAGCAGTCGGCGATAATGCTGCCGCAACTCAGGGGTGAAAATCTCCGCTGCCGCTTCCCTATGGATCTGGGCTGTCCGCTCCATTTGCGCACTCTGGGAAATTACCAGCCGGGTTTGGCTGAGCTCTTTAATCTTCTCCACAAAAGATTGTATCAGCCCTTCAGGCAATCGCCAGGTTACAAAAGGCTGTACCTCCAGAAGACTGTCGGAGGTGCGGAGGAGAATCGGATCTTCCACAATCTCTTTCTCATCCAGCAGGTTGTACACATGCGGACTTGAAACCACCTCCACCCAGGAAGCCAGGTACTTGTGAATCGGTTCGTAGCCGGAAGGCAATGCATGACTTTGTCGCTGGTAGATCTCCGCCACCTCTTCAATGAGAAAACGGAAATGCTCCAGAGGGATCTCTATCAATCGTCCCTGCACCCCACCGGTCATTTTATCGAAAAGGGCTCTGACTCCTTTGCGGGTTGTCTGGATCGCCTCAAACTCATGAAAAACGCCCTCCGAATTGACCACTGCAATTGCCATCACATACCCGCGGCCAGCGTCTGGCAGTTTCAGAACCATCCCGCGCTCCCCCTGGCTTTCCGGCCAGCTGGCCCACGCCTCTGCCTGCCGATCAGCCGGACGCGGGATCAGAACCCGCGGCTCCGACTCTGTCTCCTCTTCCTTTTTGACAAGTCCCTGACGTTCCAGTCTGTAGAGTGCTGCCTTGAGTGCCCTCCTCACGGGTTTCTCTGCCGGGATTTTCTGAAGGATCTGTAACACTTTGACAGCCACAGGACTCTGTGTTGAGCCGAGGGCGTCCACGAAAGCAAGGGTAAAGGGAACGGATCGTTGAATGAGCGGCTTCAGGCTCTCTACAAACTGAATGAAGCTCTCCCCTTCAGGATCCTGGGCCATTACCCGATCCAAAAGCATCTGGAGCTGCGTCTGGTCCTCTTCTGTGAGCGCTATACGATCATGTCGTTTCCGCGCTTTTTTCGCATGTTTCTTTTTGGCCATTTATTCTCGCCTCTATCAGTTGAATAGAACTCTAAATGGAGAGATGAGGGAATTTAGGAATGTGGGGATTCAAGCATTGATGTGTCTAGCTCCAAATCCGAAATCCCTCAATCAACCTAATTGTAGACTTCACTGAAGTCAAGGGGAACGAAAGACAGAATCCAGGAGTCAGTAGGCAGACAAGATGTTGGAGGTTAGAGGTTTGAGGCAACAAATCGGACAAAGAAAATGCATAGTGCCTCCAACCTAAAGCGAAGCGCTCCTCC
>CAMYLW010000051.1 GCA_947259475.1 Thermodesulfobacteriota bacterium | reverse complement strand
GCGGTACCGCGGGATTGGTTCCGAGGCGTACCTAAACGGTACATCGCAGGGACCGACACCCGAGGACGCCAGGGAGGACGACCATATCCGTGGTCGCAGTAAGTGATTCATGAAATATCCGGGCTACACAGCTGGCATGCATGTTCTCAAGCGCGGGGCAGGTCTAGATCAGAAGGTCGCGCTCCAAGTTCCACTGCACCCAGTCGTTCAAATCCTCCTCCATGCTGAATGTCCGCGGCTTAGAAGGAATCCCTTCGGCATTTACCGTAATCTGCTGCATCGCCTCCACAATGCGAATCCATTCCTCCACGGTCACCCGGTGGGGTCCGGGAACCCGTGTTGGACCTGGAACCCTCTGTATCTGGCTTCCCGGCTCCCCAGGAGCAGGGATCCGTTGTGCTTTACGCACCGTTACCCTGCCACGATACACTCTGATCATGGCAGACCTGTCTGCAAGCAAATTCAAGCGAAAGACCGTTCCACGCACTCCCACGATGGCATTGTCTGTTTCCACCTGAACGCCCCTGCTGCTCCCGAAAGCATCCTGGATGTTTGCCCACGTCTTTCCCAGTGCCAGGCTGAAGTTAACGTTACGCTTTGACTGCGCTGGATTATATTCAGCCTTAACCAGCCGAACATCGCTGTCTTCATCGAAGCGAATAATACTCCGATCTGGAAGCTGGAGTTCCAAACGACCACCCTTCATGGTCATGATGCGTTCTCCAGCTTGCACAAAAGTGCCAAGCGGAAGTGCACTCCACGACGCTTCTGGTGCGGTCTGCCGCCGCACTTCACCTTGAACGAAAGTTACCCGAACTCGCTCACCCTCTATGGGAAAAACGAAGGATTCCTGAGCCAGAATAGCTGGGCACAAGCCAAGCAGCATCACCGCAAACAGCAGGATGCACCATAATTTATGGGATGTGGTTGGTAGCCACCTTAGTCCAAAATTATTCATGCCAAACCCGTTCTTCGTTGGTTTAAAAGAGGAGTCGGTTGTAAGTCACTCCACTGATAGCGGGATAACGTGTGTAAAGGAAATTGCAAGCGGTTTTGCTCATTCAATGCAGAATATTCATTTATCCTGAATGGTCCGGCGGCTCGACTGAGGCTCGCTTGGAGTCCTCAGTCGGAGGCCCTGCCGAAGTCAGAATGAGCTGCCGGTTGATCCCTGGCAGCGGAGAACCACGGAAAAATTCCCGAGCTTTCAGAAAACCCTGAGTTGCTCTTTTAGTTCCCGTATTGCCAGCAAGGCGTCGGCACCTGAGACAGTTGCCATGGGCCGGAATTCTCCGGTACGCTTGTCAGCCACCGTCATTATGTTGCGAGTGGTACATACCATGACAGCATTGAAATAGGGCAGGTCGGCACGTAAGTCAGGAAACGGAGAGGTACTTCCTATGAATTTGGTGGCTAACTTGTCATCGCGGGTGGCCTTGATCAGAATATCCTCCAACATCATGGCATAAGAGGCACGGCTGATTTGCTCATCGGGTCGAAATGTATGATTAGGGAAAGGCTCTAGGCCACGAACGCCGATGCGTATGACAGTATCAATGTCATGACGCAGCACATGGTCGGCAATATCAGTTGCCGGCGCCATCTTTACCATGGTTTCAGTCTCCATTTCCAAACCGGACTTTGGCGCCTTAAATGAGGTATCAAAAGTCTTAATGCTTAACTTCTCGTAGATTACCTCCAGCTTGAGTTCCTCGACGAAAAGCGCAGCCACATCGGCACGGGTAATGGCTTCAACCAGGGCGATCTGTTTACCCACGGACGTACCAGGTTGAGCTCTCTGAATTTTTTGTACTAGTTCCCAGGCCCGATTGGCCTCTGCCGTGTACTCGGTATCCAGATCGAGAACTTTGCGGTACATGCCAGCGGCTTCAGAGAACTTGTAAGCCTGCTTGTACGCCTCACCCATAAAGTAGTACGGCGCGGGTGCTTGGTCATCATCGAGAACTGCGTAATCGAAGTTCTGTTTCGCATCTTCTAGCCAACCTTTCGGCTTGGTCATGGTGAAAACGCGAATATAGCCTACGCGTGCGAAAACCTTTTGCTCCTTCCCTTTGGCGTATTTCTTGCCGCTCTTTAAACTGTCGAAGGCCTTGTCGAGCACTCTCTCTTTTTCTTTTATGTCCTGAACCTTGACATATCTGGTGGCCTGAACCAGTCCCATTCCCACGTGCGCAGGGCCGTATTTGGGAGCTAACTCTATGGCTAAAGTGAATTCTCTCTGGGCCTCGTCAAGGTCCCCTTTTTCAAAAGATCTCATTCCATTGTTGGTGTGATGTTCAGGGGTGTCCATTACGCTTTCGGGCGCTCTCACCTTGGCGCAACCGACAAACAATGCCACTGAAAAAACCAGGAAGGCTGTCAATGTCCATAGTCTCAAAAAGGTATGGCTCTTCATCTCCATATCCTCCCCGCAACCCAGTTCCAGTGGGTTGCTGCCAGTTTTCTCCTCAGGCACGATTCTTTGCTCAGCCATAAAAAACCATGCCACGCGTGTCTATTTAGCTCGGGAATCAATCGTCCCTGGAGCTTTACCAGCCTTAATCCAGAACAACCATGACCCGGCACTTCTGCAGGAAGCTCAAGTTCTCCGCAGCGCTCGTTAACTTGGCGGCATCACTGTCAGAGATAACCACATCACATTTAGCCGCGCCGGACGTCCGCAGTGCTTTAATGGTCACAGGTCTGTCTGTCACCCTGTTGTTTCCTTGGGCGGCACTCAGGTCTTTGGCATAGCCTACCATGCCTTGCTGTACCGCGAATTCTCTATTCACCATGGCAGAGCCATAGATTTCCCTGCCACTTTCATCCACAATCTTTGGTGCCATGGCCGGACGTGCACCCAGGCCGCGGGCATCTATCACCATCCCAGTGTATACCTGTGAGCTAGGCATCTCTGTGCCCGGTAGCGACATCGGGAATTCCGTTCCCACCGGTGGCGGGGGCAGGATAACGTTGGCGAACTCGCCGCCCAGGCTCATTACCATGGTCACTTCCACAGAACCGTCACTCATATAAGCAGTATCGATTACCTGGGCATTCCGGACAACACCTTGAACCGAGGTGCGAATAATGTCACTTTTGACTGTGAAGTCCTTTACCAGGGTCATGGAGTCCACCTGGACACCCTGGCTGATCTCCAAGAGGTTTCGGCGAGCAACCGTAATAGCAGCTCGTCTGGCCATCGCCCTGGCCTGGGCCATGTTGGCAGGTTTGCTCGGCGGGGCGCCAATTCCCACCGCGACAACCTTTCCTGTGCTCCAATTGATGCTGCCCTGGTCAAACTGTTGGACCACCTCACCCTGAGCCCAGACCATGGCACCTACCATGAGAACTGCCGACACAAACACGACTATGGTAAACGCTACAGTTCTTCTCATGCTATCCTCCTCCGCCTTTTCTCCGGGCCCGTTTGCTTGACCCAAGCCACGTCAGAAAGTTCAGCATGGAAATAGGCAAAAGGCCCGGTTTTCAGACCAGGCCCCCTTTTCCCAACATTTTCGCTCAGTTCTTGGCGGGCAGCTCAGTGCCACGCTGTCCCACCGGTTCTCACCTCACGCCGTTCCATGTTGATGTATTAGTGCTTTATACCTTCTTCAGCCCCGATTTGTCAAACAATCAGTAAATTGCCCTAGGTTCTCAATGTTTTGAGCGGTCTTCACAGCAAATATGCATACGTTTTGATTTTTATTTCCTGCTCTTGCGTTTTCCGCCTCATCCCTTAACGAATAGCTGTTCAAGCTTTATCATGAAATTTTTTGTCATTGACAGGTTGGAAGCAGTTTTGTTATGATTACTAAATATTTTGAATCCTTAGATAAGATTGACTTTATCTTGATCTCGAGTTCTCGAAGATTTCTTCTTCACTCTTGTTGCTTAGGCCAAACCCAATCAGAAACCATTCAACAATTTGGATAGAAATCATGCGTTACTCTCTCCTATTTTTGCTTCTAGTCTTTCTTGTTGGTCTCGTCCCTCAAACTGCAAATAGCCAGGCCACTACCGTAGAGAGCCAAGGAGTGGCGGCCATCGTTCGGGGTAACCGGGATATTTCGCGTGACAAGGCCATTGAAGATGCCCTCCGTAATGCTGTGGAACAGGCTACAGGTACTCTTATTGAGAATGATACTCTGGTAGAGAATTACCAACTGCTTTCTGACAAGATATATTCGCAGTCCAGGGGATACGTTCAAACGTATGAAGTGCTTGACGAGAAGGTGGACCAGGGACTTTACAGGGTCACCATCCAAGCAACCGTGGCGAGCGGTGACCTCAAGAATGATCTGCGCGCCCTCAACGTCTTAATGCGCCAAGTGCGAAAGCCACGGGTTATGGTCCTTTTCGAAGAATCCATGTCGGAGGGAGTCAAGAGCGGGAGATTGGCCGAAGATGCCATCTCAAAAGTGCTTCTTGACAACGGCTTCAAACTGGTGGATGCCGACACTGTCCGCCGCAACCTAGGCCAGGACAAAGTACAGGGGCTGCTGGCAGGAGATGGTCGAGTTGCAGCGGTAATCAGTGACAAATATGGAGCGGAAATGCTTCTTTTGGGCACTGCCCAGGCTGTCACCAACCAGGTGACTATTGGGGATATTAAGATAAACAGCAACCAGGCAGTAATCAGCGCAAAACTTGTCAGAGCCGACACCGGTGAGGTCAAGGTATCCGAGACTCGTCAGGCCGCCAAGCCCCACGTCAATAGTCTTTCCGGCATTCAAATGGCCATAAGTGAGGCCAGCGAGTTATTGGCCAACGATATGATAGATAAGATCATCCAGATTTTCCATGAGGAGGTCTACAACATAGCCAATGTTAATCTTACTATCTTCGGTTTGCAGGGATACGGCCATCTTCAGGAGGTTATTCAGCTCATTTCAGACAACGTTAGAGGAATTAAAGAGATCTACCAGCGAAACTACACCATGGGAACAGCCGAATTGGAAGTGGAACTAACCGGCAGCACCCAATCCCTGGCCGCGGATCTCACCACCAGAAAGTTTGGCAACTACAAATTCAACATCAAAGAGTCCACCCATAACCAGCTTCAGGTTTATATCACTCCGACCAATCGCTGATTTCTGCCATTGGCAAGGATAGGCTTTGGGCTGGTGGTAATCAGGGAGGCTACCTATGCGTTATGCAAAATACCTTCGACACTTGGCATTGTTGACAACAGTCATTTTCATAGTGACCTGCGCCGCTGGCAAAGACAGCTACCGTCAAGGAGAAGAACTGAGCCAAATGGGCAACTGGGAAGGCGCTATAGCCTTTTACAAAGATGCCCTTACCCAAGAGCCTAACAATAAGACATACCAGGAGTCGTTGACAAAAGCGCAACAGGAAGCAGCCAAAAAATATTATCAGCGGGCCGTAAATAATTGGAGTAACGCCGCTGTGAAAGATTACCAGGCAGTATCAACAACCATGGCGTATTTGGATAAGGCCATGGCCCTTGATTCACAAAATCCAGACATTCTCGAGCTTCACCACCAACTCAAGGCAAAAGAACAAGAACTAACCCAACAGGCCAAAACATCTTACGCCATGGGGGTTACAGCTCTCAACAATGAACAGTGGCTGAAAGCGGTCACCAACTTTCGCAAGGTTAACAAGATCTATCCCAATTATGAAGATACCGAGGACAAACTGGCCAGGGCCACGGCTGCAGGAAGTGACGAATATTACAAAGAGGGCATCGCTGCGGTGCAGAGCGAAGACTGGAAGGGCGCCTTGGCCGCTTTCGGCAAAGTCATGGTCATTGACCCCACATACAAGAACACCCGGTTACTCATCGAAGAAGTCAAGAAAAATGATAACCCTCAATACTTTCTCGGCCGCGCCGCTGAGATGGCAAGTGCCAACGAATGGGACCGAGCTATAACCTTCTATGAGAGAGCGGTTTCATATCTTCCAGGTGACCTGAATATCCAGACCGAACTCACCAAGGCTAAATTGCGAGCCGGCAGGTATTACTTTGATCAAGCCAACCAACACGCCAAGCAAAATCGTCTCTACCGAGCCAACAAGGAGTACCAGAAGGCTGTTAACTACTCGCCTTCTGTGCGCAACAGTTTCTTTTATAAGGAAGCCTTGGAGAGTTATACCAAGAAGGTCCTGCAGCGGGCCTCACGGTACTCAGGGAAAAGCAGTTTTGGCAACAGTCTAGCTTGGTACTGGCAGTTGACCCAGATCAATCCTCAATACCCTGAGCTTTTCTATAAGATTCAGGAGACCGAAGACGCCATAAAGAGCCGGCTGAAGAGGGCCATTGCCATATTTGATTTTGCCAGCCCATCCTATAACCCTGATGCCGGGACAAACGCTTCCTCTAATCTGATCACCTATCTCTTTAACAACTCCAGTGGGGATATTCGGATTTTGGAACGCCAGGATCTCCAGTCAATTCTCAAAGAGATGAACTTGGAGCAGGCGGGCATCGTCGGCGATATGGAGGCTGCCCGTCGGGTGGGGCGCATGACCGGCATTGACATCTTCATTATGGGAAATGTCCTGCTCTACAAAACTGAGAAGGACGAGACCAAGGGCAGTAAGATCGCCAAGATTCCAATGGGCACCAAAGTCCAAGATAACTCCGAGTATCTCATTTGGAAGGCCAAGCACCCTAAACCCACGCAAGAGCAATTGGCAGCAGCCCCTCCGGCAGTGGTGGAAGTGCCTGAATATCATTATGAAAACTACACTGTGGGCCGCAACAAGATGCGAGCTGCCGTCCATATTTATTATAAAATCATCAATGCCAAGAAAGGGGAGATTATTGCAACAGATACTCTCAAGCGTAACGTGGAGGTAACGGACGAGTGGAATGACGGTATCCCTGAGGCCAACATTCCTTACAACCCTCTGGAGTTGCCCACCGAAAGCCAGATTCTCGAACAGGTCACTGCAGAAGTAGTCCGTGATCTGGCCTTGGTGGTTCTCAAACCGTTTCAGAGTCTGCAAACCACCTATTTTGACGAAGCGGAAATCCTGAAACAGCGCCGCCGCTATGAAGAGGCCATCGAGAAGTACATTGATTCCATTTACGATGAGCGCATCAAGGGCATTGAAAGCCCTATCAGCAAGAAATCTATGGAGGTCGTAGACCAGCTTATCAGTGAATTCTGAGCAGTAAAGCTCTCCATTCTTAACCCCTTTAAAGATATATCAAAGCCACCTCCTCAAAATCTGCATTCTTGTGGAGTACTGTCCTATGGAGATGTTCCGCCAGCGAGGAATAGGTGTTCTCTTCGCAATTGCTGCATTAGCGATCTTGATCTTTTCCACAATCTCCCCGGTGCAAGCTCAACCCTTGCCGCTTAGTAAATCGCAGCCCTCAAGCTCGCTACACCACTCTCCAGCAACTTCCCCACCTCATTATGCCCAGGCTGACAGACGACTCCGGGTAGCAGTTTATACCTTTAACATTCTCAACCTGGGAGCTGCCGGCTATGATGCCACCATCTCCAATCTTTTTATGACCCTACTGGACCAGCACCGGGTTCTAGAGGTCATGAACCGGAAGGAGTTGGAAGATAGCCTGCGGCGTGCTGGGCTGCAGCAAAGCGAAAACGTTTCTCTGGTACAGACAGTAGGGAGTCGCTTGGGCCTGGATGGAATCATTTTCGGCAACGTCAAAAAAGTTGGAAGCTCAATTGAGTTCGAAGTGAAATTCGTGGAAGTATCCCAAGGTAAAACTCTATTCCACCGTAAAGAAAAAGTGTTCGGTCGTGTGGCCTTGCGGCACAAAGTGGAAGAAATAACCGGAGAAATTGCCCAGATCGCGACTCAGTATCAACCGGCGTCAATTGTTGTCCAGGATGAAGTTTCTCCTTATCCGACACAACTTACAGGCCTCCAAGCCCGGGGTGGTTCCCAAAAGGTTGTCCTTACCTGGAATCCCAATACCGAATCTAATCTTCTCGGCTACAAGGTCTTCAGGGGGACCACTCCCATGGGGCCGTTTGCTAAGGTTGCCAGTGTTAAGAAAAACAACTTTACCGATGGTGATTTAGAAAACAACCGAACCTATTACTACAAAGTGCAGGCTTTCAATCAGCAAGGCAAAGAGGGTGCGGCATCAGCTGTGATAGCAGCTGAGACTGCTCCAAGTCCATTCAGCCCTATAATTATTGATGCCACCCCACTTATAGGAGGTATCAGAATCTGCTGGACCACCAATCCCCGCAAAGGCGATGAGGGTACGGAGATAAGTGGCTTCAAGATCTACCGGTCAACTGAACCAGAAGGGGAGTACCTGTGGGTGGCCTCCATTTCCACCGAGAGCGCTAAAGGAAGCAAGCTCAGACTGAAGAAGCACGAATACGAAGATTCAGGACTGGAGGATGGAGCGAAATATTACTATCGTCTCACTGCCTTCAATAACAGACAGATCGAAAGTGACTTTTCCAGTGCGCTGCAGGGTAGCACTGTAAGTAAACCAGCTGCCCTGCAGGCCACTGGGGACATGATTCGGGAGATCCACTTGCAGTGGCATGCCAGCCCTTTTTCAGAAATCAAAGGGTATCGAATCTACAGAAACACCGCTGCGGAGGGTACGTTCGAACGAATTGGGGAGTTGCAGAGCACGAACAAGACCTCTTTCGTCGATCAACAGAACCTCTCCGATGCCATTACCTACTACTACCGGTTAACCCTTTACGACGGTCAAGGGCGCGAAACCGG
>CAMYLW010000050.1 GCA_947259475.1 Thermodesulfobacteriota bacterium | reverse complement strand
ACATCTGGCGCTAAGATACGTAAAATAATGGTGTAACTACTTTTTCCGCTCAACCAACCTACCGAAAGGGGGCGAAACGGGTTCGACGGGGATCATGAAACTTAAGTGGCATGCCGAGGTTCCTGCCTGCTCGTAAAACAGGTGGGACTTAAAGCAATCGCTGACGACTATGCGTACGCTGTAGCCGCGTAGGCGGCTACCGTCCTGCCAGTTCGGGTCCGCGGGACTGGCAAAGGGCGTCGACTAGCGGAACCGCCCGCTGCAGGTGCCTATGGGTAGCGGGTTAACTAAGTAGGCTGGCTTGAGGGGAATCCTTCCCGAGGGGAGTCCCGGATGGCGAGATTCTAAAACCCGGGATAAGCATGTAGAAGCTTAAGTGGAAGTTTTCCGGACGCGGGTTCGACTCCCGCCGCCTCCACCATTCGACTCGTCCTCACTACGCTCGGACTTCGCTCATGGCAGGCCATAACGAACCGCCTCGGAGGTGGTTTCTGGTAAAAGTCGAATGGTGTCCTGAGTAAGCGACCGCAGGGAGCGCATCGAAGGGCATAAGCCGAATGGTCCAGTCCTACTTTCTCTACATCCTCCAATGCTCTGACAGCAGCTACTATGTAGGAACTACCAGCGGTTTGAAACAGCGCCTTTTAGCACATAACGAAGGCAGAGCTGCGGCTTACACCACAATTCGTCGCCCAGTACGATTAGTCTACTCAGAAAAACATAACAGCATTGAAAAAGCCCGGGCTCGGGAGCGACAGGTAAAAAGAAGGACTCGCGCGAAAAAGGAAGCCCTAATTTCTGGGACCAAAAAAGATCTCAAACTCTTCAGCAAAAGGGGACATCAAGTTAAGAAGCAGCAATAGCGTTTCTCAACTCAAGAACTACCTTAAGACCGGCTCACTCAGGGAATCGCCGCCATGACGACAAAAGATGCCGCTATAGCCTTCCTCAGCGAATACGGGCACACTTCCCTCGTCAACCTGGGCGCTGGCCGTCTTTCCCCCAGACTTGGGTGGAGGAGCTGGAAGGCATCCATTGCGCCGCGGTGGTTTGTCAGAGAGTATACCCCGATTGTCGCTGGGAGGAGGCTATCTTGTCCATGACCCCAAAGCTAGTGCTCCAAGAGGATCTTCACGGTTGTGAGAGACAGCAGCTTCGGGGACGTGGGTACATGCGGACTTGGCTCAAGATTCGCCAATACGGCTTGCAGCCTTTTCGGCCTTTGCCCATTTTCCCGTGGGAACGCAATTTAATCCTTTGGCGGCGTCGAGATTTTGGTGATGAGGAGATACAGGCTAGCAGGTGGAAGGTGCTGTGGCGTCTGTGCGAGTGGTTTATAGGATGAATTGACACCGGGGTCACATTTATATCGCTATTATTCTATGGCCGCCTTACCCAGTGTCTTCAGTACCTCCTTGAGTCTCTCTAACTCTCCCTTCTCTAGTTCGCTTCTCTGAATCGCTTTTCTAGCCCTGCTCATGACCCGGTAATATAGATCTTTGGCGTAATCAGCCCCAAGAAAACGGAGGGTGTCAATAAGGGCTTCCTCTTGCCGACTCAGTTCCATGGACGAACCAACTTGTCGCCACTGGGGCCCAGTCTCGGCCACAGCAGGAGAGTCCGTGGAATCAACGCTGGGTTTGCCACTGTAAACCGCAACCAAATCCTCCAGACACTCTTGGATAATGCCTTCAAAAATTTTCCTACCCGGTTTCCGCTTGCCAGATTCGATTGCGCTCAGGTAACCCTTTGTAATGCCAATCTTATCTGCAAATTCTGTCTGACTAAGCCCCAAGCGTTCTCTTATCCGCTTTATCTTATTCTGCGCTCCATTTGTCATAGGAAGTTTGCACCTGTGTTATATTTTACTTGACATAGTTTGCTATTGTCCATACAATAGCACAATAGTAAACTCAAAAATGAACGGATATGCCATTTTAGTCAACAGAAAAGGTTGATTCCTCAAAAAATCAAAGGGTGAGCAAATGATCAAGCGAGACATTCTCTGTGATCACATGCTAAGTGTCTGCCTCAAACTTCAAACCCTGAGGGACTCTTGCTCGGGCGTCTTTCAAACTCAAACTTATCCCCCGAGCATTACCTGGTTTGGCGGTGCAGCGGCTATCTGCCAAGAAGCAATAGACTGGATAGAAGAGGTAGTTCTCATCCTTACAAGGGCTGAAGAAAACACCGTCACCGATAAAAACAACGACAAGTTTAGATCATGTAATGGACCATAGCTCTTTTGAAAATGTGGACAAGTGGAGTCCCGCGTGATGGGGTTAGGTCAAAATTATCTTGAGTTGCCAATGAGCGGAGTTTGCCCGATGCTTCTAGAGTGAAGCCTCAGCCTGACTCCAATTGGCCTATGGCAAGGGGCACCTTCAGACCTGACCCCATCACAGGGGACTCCCTTGTCCACCAAAGGGTGCAAACTGCCCTCCCCTACTTTACTCCTTTTTCTCATTGTGTCATGATTAAAACGACAAATACCTTGCCTGCGGCAAACCTAGCCCGGATATTTCATGAATTGCTGTCGCGAGACCACGTAACTGGGAACCCGCTTGCGGGACTGAGCGGAGCGCAGCGAGCGCGAAGAGGATGGGCGAGCCTGCCCGCCATCGCGAGCCTGCTCGCTCAGGCGAGGCGGGCGGGCCACCGGGCAACCGTCCCGCGGTACCGCGGGATTCCGAGGCGTACCTGAACGGTACGTCGCAGGGGCCGACACCCGAGGACGCTCGGAAGGACGGCCATATCCGTGGTCGCAGTAAGTTACTCATGAAATATCCGGGCTAGGTTTGCCCGAAAGGAAAGAGATGCAGCGCAATCGCTTATGGGTCCTTTCTCTGATGTTTTTGTGCGGATTGGTTTTTGCTTGTCTGGCGAATCTCCGCTTGACAGTCCTCTATGACCAGACTGACGAACTCAAGGCCGGCGACCGTGTCATCTGGCAAGAGCAAACCATAGGCGAAGTGCAAAACGTGGCAGCGGATGCCACTGGTCGCGGCGCGGCGAAATTGCAAATTAAGGGAGATTTTCGTGAGAAGGTTACAGATGAAAGTCGCTTTCTCATCCAGGCTGATCCCCAGAATTATTGGCAAAAGCATATAGAAATGGTTAACCTTGCAGAAGGGGGAAATCCTCTTCCTGATGGCGCTGAAGTAGGGGGTAGCACTTATCTTTCCCTCCAACTGGAAAAGGGAAGCCGGGGACTCGCGGCTTGGTCGCAATTGCTGCAGCAAGAACTTGAGCGTTGGCAAAAGGAGCTGAACCAACTTCCTGAGGAGGAATGGTACAAAGAACTTGAGCGCCAGATGGATTATTGGCTGAGCGAAATGGGGCAGGCCGGGGTTGAAACGCGCCGATATATCCGGGAGGAAGTGCTACCCCGCCTGGAAGAGGCAGTGCGAGAATTGGAAAAACGATTGAAGGAGTTGGGCAAGAAGAACGAGGCGGAGATCCTAAACATAAAGCTAGAAGAACTAAAACAACTATAATGATGGGTCAAGATAAATGAGTGTGGAAGAGATAATGAAAAAACATGGCTTTCGCCTTTCAGCAAGCTGCGCCGGGACAGCATGGTACACGAAGTTCATCGAGTATGACGGTAGACGCGCTTATATAACTGTGATGGACAAAGATGGGGAGGGGTTCCCCCAATCACTAGATGAGCCTGTGCAGGTGGGAATCCATGAGTTGCGTTCTGGCGACGAACTTGAAAACAGCCAGAATATCAGCTCGCTCAACTCCTATCTGGAGTCACTGGAGGAGTAGCGTAGCCCGGGTAGGGTAAGCCCGTGTCTAAGCCTTCTTTTTTTTCCGAGCAGCTTTTCTCTTCTTCTTAGGTTTAGGTTTGGCCTTGGTCTTTGCCTTTGAAGCTTTAGCCTTCGCCTTCGCAGCCGCCGCAGCCTTGGCCTTTCTCGCTTCCTGCAGTCTTTCCCCCAGCCCAAGAGCTTTCGCAGTCTTTCTTCGCTTCGCACTAAGTGCCTTTGCAGCTAAGGGCTGTCTAGCTGAAAAGCCCCATTTTTTACGATACTCTGCAGGCGTCAATCCGTATTTTGCCAGAGTTCTTGTAGTAAGCTGCTTGTACTTCTTACCATCTTCTAGGTTAACGATGTAGTTTCTCTGAATAGATTTTCTTGGATCTACTGGAGGAGCATCTGCTTCCGGACCACCCTCTTCGATTGTTTTGATGTTCTTAAGGGCATCAAACGTCTTTTTGAGGGCTGCAACCATTTCGTCAGCTGCCATTACAGCATGTGAAGCCTGTGCAGCTACAATTTCTGATGCCATTTCAGTTAAACTTTTCCCCATATCATTGTCCTCCTTTCATCAGTTCATCAGTACCTACATAATACAAACAGAATTATAAACACCTAAAAAATAATGTAAATTAAATTACTTGTCAACAACTATTTGATATCTCAGCATTAATCAGCTTTAGCTAAATCTTTATATTGCAACCACATGAAATTATTCACCTATTATTGCAAGTTACAAATCTACACAACAGCATACTAACAAGTATTCAATAATCTACCGCTGCACTTCCCCCTGAATGAAAAATGACAGATGCGAAATGCGAAATGCGAAATGATTCGTTCAGTAGGTCGGGTGGTTTCCGCCTCGGCGTGGGTATGCAACGTTAGGATTAACAGCTTTATTGGTACGTAACGTGCATATAATGCCCTCGGACTCCTACCGATTAACCCGGTGTCGATATAAATTACAGGGAAGATAAAAACACTTAACTGTTGCGGCTGGTTGCGAATGAAGAGGGTTTCATTCAATAAGGTAATAGAAATGAAGAAGTTTGCTATTATTTCTATTGTGAGTGTTTTTCTGATTCTAGTTTTTAGCTGTAATCAAAAAGGTACGGAGCAAGAGAGGTTAGCTATCGTAAAAGAGATACAGCTACTTATTGACGACAATAACTTTGAAGCAGCTCGGCTTGCTGCTATTGACACTCTTGATCCACAGTTAAGATCACTTTACTATGAGGCTGATGGGCACCTCGGTCATGCATCACACCTTGATGTAAGGTGCAATGAGAGAATTGAAGAGATTCTTTATGAGATTGTCAAGAAAGTCCCGGCCAAGAATATAAGATTCAATAGAGATATCTATGCCGAATTGCACACTCTCTATCCGGAAAATGAACTTTATAAGAAAAAATTCATATACTATGACAGACAACAAAGAGGAGTACTACAATATTAGCTTGACTTAATGGTATTGCAATCTTTTTCGTTTTGCATACCACCAACCTGCCCCCGCGAAAGCAATCGCCCAACCCAAAAAAACCACATCATCTATTCTGCCCAACACCAAATCAGGCATAAAAAAATAAACCAAAGAGCCGGTAAAAAAACTAATGGTGAGAGCGACAACATATCGCATCCACGTGAATATTCGAAAAAAAATGAGAAACAGAAAAGTCCAAAAAAGATAGAGTCCCAAGGTCCCCAAAAAACGGTATTTGAAGGAGATGTGTTCTGAGACTTCCTTGATGAAATTGTTCATTCTTCCTTTTGGTTTTTCAAAGCGAATTCTGATTACCTGGCCTATTGTCATCTTGTCGTCAATATGACTTCCGCCGGGTATGAGAAAGTCGAGCGTTATCGGCGCTTCTTGCTTATGCAGGGCGTCGTTGGTTGCTCGAAATGGCATGGAGAAAACCTTCTGGCACATTATGAATATTGTTCCCAAGCCGATTACGAGGCATAATAATGATGCCATTGACAACAATATTTTGGTCTTACGTGTCATAGGAGAGTACCCCATCCGTTCATTGCCACTTACGAGATAGGTCATATTAAACTGTCTGCGTGGGAAACGCTACGTGAAATTCCATCATTGATCTCTATGCCCGGCCAAACTCTATCCTATGCTTTTACCGTTATAACCCTAAGGTTGCATACCTGCGCCAAGAAAAAACGCGCAAGAGTTTGTCAGATGTGGCTGCGCACAGGCTCGGACAGGTCGAGGCGTACTTTACTGTACGTGAAGTCCTGTCTGAGGCGAGCACGGCCGGAGATGGCGCACTATCGCGCGAGCGCAGCGGTTTTTGCCGGTGTAGGTATGCAACCTTAGGGTTAACTTGCATTTCCTTTAAATGACCTTAGAGTATGTTGTAAGCTCGGAGAACATCACCCTGTAAGATTGAATTGCAAAATGGATAAAAGCCACTAAGGGGAGGAAGTCTGATGGAAATCAAGCAGCGGGGATCACATCTGGACCATCTGGTGCGTCAGACACGCATGCATCACACTCAACTGAGTTCCATGGCCGACATGAAAGCCAACATGCTGCTGACTATCACATCAGTGGTTATGACTCTTTCCGTCGGTTACATCACAGAGCCACATCTCAAGTGGGCTATAAGTGTTTTGATTACCTTTTGCCTGCTGACCATTGGCTTGGCCACGTATGCCGTAATGCCCAAGATACCTTTTCTCACCAAACGAGAGACAGCCGATATAACGAAAACTCCAGGTTTCAACATACTTTTTTTTGCCGACTTTGTCCGTCTGTCCTATGAGGAATTTGAAATGACCATGGAAGAGGTGATGAACGATCCCAGCCTTACGTACCAGGTACAGATTCGAGAACTTTACACGCTCGGAACGTTTCTGGCCAAGAAGAAGTATCTTTTTTTGCGGCTGGCTTACATTACTTTTATTATCGGCGCCTTCGCCAGTGCTTTCGTCGGTCTTTTTTCAGGTGTTCTCAGTTAGCCCGGATATTTCACTTTTGTTCTTGCAACTTTATACCCTTTTCCGTACTCTACGGGTAGAATACTCTATCATCGTGGCAAGGTATCGAATATCCTTCTTGGTTCTTTGATCCTAGCCCGACAGTTAGTCTCCCGTCTTTGCACCGTGCTCAATCCTAAATCTATCGGACCTGTGCCAATTACCTTTTGGTAGAAATTTTGCATGTGCTGCTGGTGCAAGGGCATCGAGAACATGGAACACTCTCTACAATTGTTTAAGTTCTAAGAAAGGTCTGGGGCTCTGAGCTCAGCCAGAAAGGATCACCCCGTAAGAGAAGGATACAAAATGGAAGGCAAAGAAAAACGGTTGCAACCCAGAGTGGAGGTCAAGTGGCCTGTCACCATGTTGACTTCCGAAGGGGCGATCCAGGGAGAAACAAGAGACATCAGCATGCAAGGGGCATATATCTATTGTGACCAGCCTCTTCCCCTCTTTGAAAGGTTTGTCTTGAGCGTCAAAGCTCCCGCTGCTTCCATGCAGGTTATGGCCCAGGTAGTATGGTCCAACAACTCTCCGGCTCACCAAGTAGATGAACCACCTGGCATGGGCGTCCGTTTTATTTGGTCTTAATCAAAACCAACTGTTCTCGCCAGCCCTCTTCCTTGAAACTCTACCACCCCTCCTATTTGCTCCCATCCTCGCCCGGATATTTTATGAATTGCTGTCGCGAGACCACGTAACTGGGAACCCGCTTGCGGGACTGAGCGGAGCGCAGCGAGCGCGAAGAGGATGGGCGTGCCTGCCCGCCATCGCGAGCCTGCTCGCTCAGGCGAGGCGGGCGGGCCACCGGGTCGACGATTGTGGAATGCGGAATGCGGATTGAAAATTAGCTGAAAAGCTCGTGAGAACCAGAAAACAAATGGCGAAATCTGAACTGTAAGTTCGATATCATCAATCGTACTCAAAATCCGAGATCCGAAATCCAAAATCCAAGATCGAAGCCGAGGCGTACCTGAACGGTACGTCGCAGGGGGAGCCTGTCCTGAGCGAAGTCGAAGGAACACCCGAGGACGCCAGGAAGGACGGCCATAGCCGTGGTCGCAGCAAGTGATTCATTAAATATCCGGGCGAGTCGTCAATATACAAACTGACGCTGATGGTTGTCTGAAGAGGAACATCTTCCCATTGGGCCAAAGCCTTCCAGGCAACATCGTATTTGTTCCCCGCACTCCAAAGCAGCCAACCACGAGCTCTGGACCCATCCAGAGCACGGAGTTGCTCGAGAACATAGTCCTCGTCAAAGTTATTGGTGCCCAATGGAAAAGCCTGGATCCAAGGCCTGAGGGTAGCCTGCGAGTTCGTCAAAAACCGTGCAAATCTCTCAGACGTTTCTGAAACCAACAGGTAGGGCTGATCGTTTGGATTGGCAATACCTTGGAAGGGCCTATGGAAATGAGAAGGGTAAATCATTGGTGAGATCACGTCACAGTGTCTGGCCAAATCCTCTACCTTTTGGCCGGTCATCTCAATATCTTCGGACCGCCCCCAAGCAATAATTCCAAATACGTCAATGGATAAAAGAACCTTGTAGGGAGCCAGCTCGTTCTGCGCTTGAGCAAGAAAGTCCGTAATGATTTTGTCTCTGGGGGTGTTTTGCCCATCAGGGCCGGATTCAGCATATTCAATATTCTTCTTGGTGGGAAATCTTATGTAGTCGAATTGGATTTCATCTACCCCCATCTCTGCCAACTCTTTGGCAATAGCCAGATTATACTCCTGTACTGTCGGATGCGAGGGATCCACCCAGGCAACCTTGCCATTTTCCACCAAAGGCTCAGCGGTAATGCTATCGTGCAAGGCCAACTCAGGTTTTTCTGTTGCCAAAAGCTGATCATAAAAAAGAACTAACCGCATCCCAACGTGTATGTTTCTCTCGTGGAGATAATGAATCAGCTTGGCCAGGTCCCAGGTGACTGGACTACCATTGGCACCAATCTCGCCGGCCAGACTAACTTTCGATGGATAAGAGAGCATCCCAAACATATCTTTGCCATCCAGGATGACGGTGTTGCCGCCGGCAGCTATGAGCTTCTCCACCAGTCTCTGTATTTTCTGGGTGGCCATGGTATAACGGTTCAAATAAATACCCTTGGCCTCGAAATCTGTCTGTTTTGGGACCGTCTTGGCTGCAACGGGTCTCGAGCGGACCAGAGGTATCAGGAGACGTTGCTCCGGCCGGATCAAAGATCCATCTATCCCACTCAACAGCTTGATCTTTTCCACCAAGTCACCAACAGTTAACTCCTCCGTTAGGGGCAGATAGCGTCTGGCGATTTTGTGTAGAGACTCTCCGCGGGAAACCCAATGAATCATTTCTGTATCTTTTAGAATACTTTCCGCCCAAATATCCTTTGACTGAAGCATAGTGGCCGCCGAAAAGAATACTAAAAGATATAATTTGATTTTGACAATTGGCATTCGTATTAACATGTTAACCTTATTGCTTTCTCATATCTCTTCGCGGACAAAATAGTATCTCTTAATGAAAAAGCAATGATCGTGCCGAAGTATCCACGTAGGTAATTGTTATTATAAATTTTTTCAGAAATTTCTCTTCACAGCTACATTGAAGAGAGATGGTGGGCAAGGGGTGTATGCTTGGGGATTGGATGTATTGTTAAAAAGGCAGTAGTCAAAGTGGGCGGAAAATAATAAGATCCACGCTTCATGGGAAATCTTAAAGCGGGGTAAACATGGTTGAGATTCCTGTTTCTACCAAAGAGAACGGGGACCCTGGACCGCTTGCGAGAGGAGGTATGCAGGCGGCATGGCCAATCTGTCTGGGCTATTTCCCCATAGGATTGGCTTTTGGTGTGCTGGCTCAAAAAGCCGGCCTCCATCCTGTGGAAATTGGTCTTATGTCTCTCCTGGTTTTTGCTGGGAGTTCTCAGTTTATAGCCGTTTTATAGCCGTATCAATGCTCAGTGGAGGCGCAACAGTACTGTCCATTGTAATAACCACTTTCGTAGTCAACCTGAGACATGTACTGATGAGTTCTTCCCTTGCGGTCTACCTGCGGTCGGTAAGCAGGGGGTGGGTAGCTCTGTTTGCCTACGGCGTAACTGACGAGAGTTTTGCATTGAACCTGACTCGATTTAGGAATGGTAATTGGGATTGGCGTCAAGCCCTGGTGCTCAACTACACTGCAAACGCAGCTTGGATCGGTAGCAGCATCTTAGGAGGTTATAGCGGCCAGTTTATTCCGGCCGGAGCGTTTGGTATTGATTATGCGCTCATTGCCATGTTTCTCTGCCTTCTAGTCTTTCAACTCAGAGGGAAACTATATACAGTTACCGCGATTGTTGCCGGTGTTTTGGCGGTAATTCTCGCACTGCTCGTTCCCGGAAATGTCTACATTGTTCTGGCCTCAATCCTGGCTGCTACTTTCGGCGTCTTTTTCCGACGGCTAGCCAGCACTAACCCGGATGTTTTATGAATTGCTGTCGCGAGACCATGGAGATGGGTGTGCCACCTGGCAACCGCAGGGTGTTGGTTCCGAGGCGTACCTGTACGGTACGTCGCAGGGGCCGACATCCGAGGACGCCAGGAAGGATGTCCATATCCGTGGTCGCAGCAGGTGATTCATGAAACATCCGGGTTAAAAGGATTGCTCCTATGATACATTCAGAGTATCTCATCTTGGTGGTTGGTATGGGATTGGTCACCTACATCCCACGCTGGTTTCCCATTTTTTTCCTGTCACGGCGCCAGTTGCCCCAATGGTTTTCCGAGTGGCTGGATTTGATCCCGGTCGCCATTCTCAGTGCTCTGGTCTTTCCGGAGCTTGTGACCGGCGGTAATCCGCGCCACCTGGATTTTTCTCAGCCACAGTTGTGGGTTGCTCTTCCCACCTTTCTTTTTGCCCTGAAAACCAAATCTTTAGGAGGAACGGTTGTTGTCGGTATGCTGCTTTTCTGGATAGTAGGGAAATTACTATAGTCAGAGTGATTCAAACGGTAGGACTAAATACAAAAAGCAGCCAGCGGCTGCTTTTTTCTCTGCCTATCAATCTCCGGAGCTATTATTCAAGCAGATTATTGAGCCCATCAATGATTCTCTTGGGGATGGGATTAGAATCGTCTTTGAAATAAAGGGCCAAAACCTGTTCCGGAACTTTAAGCTCCTCGGCCGCTTTGTCAAAACCGACTCCCTTTTCTTCCATTTTTTCCTTAATCGCTTGTTTTTCTGCGGGATCCATGGTGTAGCCTCCTTTTAATCTTAGCCCGTCAGCAGATTACACAATCGTGCCGCAGAGAGCAAGGGTATTCTCGGATGGCATGAGTAGTGATTTATCAGGAAGTACAAAGAAAGCTACAATCCAGCTTACCGGCAAGGACTAGCCCGGATACCTCACGGGTGGATTTCATCCCTAAGGGTAAAGGCAAGGAGCCCGATCAAGACGAGAAGAGCCAGGAGCCCGCCTAGAGCTATCCAGCTTTGGGCTGTCACTTTACCCAAAGCAGCGCCCCACCCTCCTGCACCGATATTTTCGCTGACTCCATGAGCGAGGATGACAAGGGGTGAGAGCAGCATAAGAAAAGTACCTGCAATTTTGTTCAAAATACCGAATCTC
>CAMYLW010000049.1 GCA_947259475.1 Thermodesulfobacteriota bacterium | reverse complement strand
GGCGTGTACTTGGGAACCAGTTTGAAAACAGCAGCATTGGCAAAACCCATTCCGAGTGCCAAGAACATCACCCCGGTAACTGCCGTGGCCATGGATCGGTCTGCCACAATCATAAGAAACGCACCAACAGTCACTATAGCGAAAGAAAGGAACACGGTCTTTTCGCCACCAATCCGGTCAGAGGTAAATCCTCCCAAAACCCTGAGTATGGAAGCAGACAGGGAATACAAGGCCGTGAGGGAACCTGCCAGAACAAGACTGGTGCCAAAATACTCTCTCCAATAGGTTGGAAACCAGACAGTAAGGGCGATAAAACCACCGAATGTGACAAAATAAAACATGGTCAAGATCCAGGTGCGCCAGTTGGATCCCGCTCTTTTCAGAGACTCCGTTGCGTTCCCTGTGGGGATGAGTTCTTCTCCGCAGGCAATGAACAGGGCATCCTCGTCAATCTGGATTCCCATTTCCTTGTATTGAAAATAGGGCGCATCTTTCATGTACAACAAGAAAACTATAAGCAGGCTCAGGAGCATGCCGAGCCATAGAACATAAGAAATAGCAAATCCCAAAGAGACCACCAGAAAGGGAAGGGCCATAGCAAACATTCCCGGGGCCATGTTCCCCAGCCCGGCATAGATGGCAAGGGCGGTGCCCTGTTTTTTCTGCGGATACCAGTAGGACACCGTGGGAATGCCCACGGAAAACACCGCAATGCCGCAGCCGCAAAGAATTCCTGCCATGAGGAACAAGGGATAATGAGAGGGCTGGGGCGGGGAAAAAAGGCTGAACAACACCGTAATAGCTGTAATACCCGCCACGGCAAGGCCCAGAAGGATCAAAATAGGCTTTTTCCCGCCCGTGCGATCCACCATGGCACCAAAGGGTATCCGCAACAACGAGCCGCTGAGGGCTGGGCTCGCTGCCAGCAGACCCATCAGCAAAGGACTCAGGGCCATCGATTGTTTCAGCTTGGTGACAATGGGACCGAAAGCGGAGACCCCAGCAAAACCTGCAAAAAATGCCAAGGTAGTCCAGGCAAGAGCCGCACCGCGGCTTGATTGAGCATAGCAGACAGCTTCATCACTCATAACACCTCACCTCCTTTCAATCCTGAGAGGTAAGGTTTCAGGTGTCAGGTTTCAGGTGTCAGAATTGACAGACCTGAAATCCGAAAACTGAAACCTGCATACTGAACACTGAGACCTTTAATCCCTTTGTCCTGCTTTAGAAGCTTGCTTCTCTCCTGCGAAATACGATCAATCTGCGGAAAAGATAAGTAATCGGCACACTCCATATATGCACCAGCCGACTGAATGGAGAAAAACCGAGTAAGGTCAGCACAGCGAGAATGTGAATCTTGAACCTCAACGGCACCTGGAGCATCAGGCTCGGATCTGGAGTCAGGGTCACGATTCCACGAAGCCACGGGGCAATAGTGTTAAGAATGTCGAAGTGATCGAACAACCCGCTAACAACATTGGCAAATCCCGTGGCGACAACAAAGAACAACAAGCCCAGGGTGACAAAATCGTTCAGGGTTGTGGTGGCGAGAATTCGGTCTTTGCTGATTCGGCGATAGATTAAAAGAGCGAGGCCCAAAAGAGCCGCAGCCCCAACAACAAACCCGCTATAGGTGGCAAACAGGGTATGAGCCTGACTATTGATACCCAGCGCATCCCAGTACCTCTGGGGAATCAGAAGTCCGGCTCCGTGCCCCAGGAGGGTAAAAATAATTCCCCAATGGAAAATCGTCACCCCAAATCTCAGACCCTTCTTATCAAGAAGCTCGCTCGACTTCGTGTTCCAGCCGTGGGGATTGACCACGTAACGATAAATGTGACCAACCACAAATGTGGCGAGGACCAGGTACGGAAAAACCAGAAATGCTAGGGTGTTCAAGATATTCATTTCCTCACACTCCCATGCTTTTCATTTCAATGAAAAGATCTGTGACTATTGCCAAAAGGCCGGCATAAACACTGCCGGCTTCTTGAAGCCCGGAGCTAATGGTTTCGACCTCCTCGCAATACTGTCCAAGAAGCGAAGTGATCGAAGTTCCTTCCTTTTGTCGGATCAACCCCGCTAACGCTACATGAGAAGAGTGGTCGCCATTCCGGTTTAAAGAAAGGTACTCGAGGACGAGCGGCAGATAATCAGGAAGTTCGCCAGTTGAACTTTCGTAGCCGGCTTGGTGGTAAAGATCACCCCACTTGTGGTAAGTGAGGTTGAGACAGGTTGACGGGTTGAGGTCGAAGGTTGAGGTGTATTCCTCTTGTAAGCTGATCAGCGGGGTATTGCCCAGGTAGTCCAAAAAATTTACACACCTCTCCCGTTGCTCCACTTGAGGAATCTGTGCTACCGCTTCCTGCAACTCCTCAAGTGACAGAATACATTCATCATCCGGATATTGAAGTAATATCGATAGCAATTTCAGGAGATAACCTTTTTCGTTTGTCATTTGTTCAACACGCTCCGTTCAGTAAATGACAACAAGTAAAATGACCAGTTCTCACTGCCTGCTGCCGACTGCTTACTGCATGCTGACACGCGTCAGCGTGTCTCAAAACCCGTAGCACCTTGCTCACGATAGAGATCTACTTCATTTTCCTTCTTGACCGTGGGAATCACAAAGCGATCCCTATATTTAGCAATCGCAAGTAATCGATACATTCCTTCAGCCATCTCCTCAGTCATACCTGCCTTCTCCAAAACACCAATATCCGCCTCGCCCTCCAGCCGCTTCGAGCGCATGTAGCTGCGGAGCGCCATGAGCCTTCGAAGCGCAAGACGAATTGGCTCCTCATCCCCAGCAGTCAGCAGATTGGCCAGATAGGTCAATGGAATCCTCATCACTTCGGGGTTATCGAGATTTTCATCCGAGTCCTCGAAAAACTTCACCATTGGGCTCAAAGGAGGAACGTACCAGACCATGGGCAGCGTCCGGAATTCCGGGTGGAGAGGAAAGGCCAGTTGCCAATCTACAGCGAGTTTGTAGACCGGAGAATCCTGGGCGGCTTCGATATAGCTTTGAGGAATACCCTGTGAAATTGCCTCATCCACGACCTCTGGATCTTTGGGATCAAGAAACATCTCAGTGTGGGCTAAGTAAAGTTCCTGATCCTCCTTCACCGACGCAACCCTACCAATTCTGTCAGCATCGTAGAGGATGACGCCAACATAACGGATCTTGCCAACGCAGGTCTCAGCGCAGAGGCTGGTCATACCCGCCTCGATTCTCGGATAGCAAAAGATGCATTTCTCAGATCTGCCGGTATCCCAATTGAAATAGACTTTCTTATAGGGGCAGCCAGATACACAATATCGCCATCCCCTGCATTGCTCTTGGTCAACCAGAACAATTCCGTCTTCATCTCGCTTGTAGAGAGCTCCCGAGGGACATGAAGCCACACAGGCTGGATTCAAGCAGTGCTCACAGAGACGCGGCAGATAAAACATGAAGACCTTTTTGAACTGGAGGTAAATCTGGTAATCCAGGTTTTTGAAATTCACATCACCAGAGCCGGTGGTGCTCACCCCGGCAAGATCGTCCTCCCAGTTGGGTCCCCACTTCAGCCGAATGGGCTTGCCGGTGATCAGAGATTTCGGCCGGGTCGACGGCTGATGCTTCTTCTGAGGAGTGGAAATTAACTTGTCATAGTTGTAAGTCCAGGGTTCGTAATACTCATCAATGGCTGGGAGATCAGGGTTGTGAAAGATCTTCAACAGCTTGCTCGGCGGACCGCCGGCACGGAGACGGAGCTTTCACCCCATTTCCCAACCGCCCTTGTAAAGGGCCTGGTCCTCCCACTTCTTGGGATAGCCAATTCCCGGCTTGGTCTCGACATTGTTAAACCAGATGTATTCAGCGCCTGCTCGGTTGGTCCAGACGTTCTTGCAGGGAATGCTGCAAGTATGGCAGCCGATACACTTGTCCAGATTCAAAACCATGGCAATTTGCGCTTTAATCTTCATACCATTCCACCTTTCCAGCCTTTCGGACCACGATCACCTCATCGCGTTGAGCACCAGTTGGTCCGTAATAGTTGAAACCATAGCTCAGTTGCGCATACCCACCGATCATCTGAGTCGGCTTCACCAAGATGCGGGTAACACTATTGTGGGTCCCGCCTCGCTTCCCAGAAAGCTTTGAGCCCGGAGTGTTGATCATTCTCTCCTGGGCGTGGTACATAAACGCCTTGCCTCGGGGGATCCGGTGACTTACCACCGCCTTGGCCATCACCACCCCATTGACATTAAAGCACTCCAGCCACTCATTGTCTTCAACCCCAATGGAAGCTGCATCCTCGTCATTAATCCAGATCGCCTCACCTCCCCGAAACAGGGTCAGCATTATTAGGGTGTCGGAGTAAGTACTGTGAATTGACCATTTCGAATGGGGTGTGAGGTAGTTCAAAACAATCTCCTTGCCCGCACTGCGATCCAAATCTGTGGAGCCAAGATTTTGCATGTCCAGAGGTGGTCTGAATAAAGGCAGACCTTCACCAAAAGCCAGCATCCACTCATGGTCCTGGTAGAATTGAGCCCGCCCCGTGAGGGTGCGGAAGGGAACTTTTTCCTCTATGTTAATAACGAAGGGAGAGTACATTCGGTCCTCAGACTCGATACCACTCCAGATGGGGCTGGTGATAATCTTGCGCGGTCGTCCATCCAGATCCGCGAAGCTCATCTTCTCTCCCTCTCTATCCTTACTCAGATGGGCAAGGCTAAGCCCTGTCTTCTTTTCTAAGCCGCCCCATGATTTTACCGCAGTGCGTCCATTGGTCTCTGGGGCCAGCAACAGGATTGCTTCAGCCACTTGCTTGCCTGTTTTCAACTCCGGCATTCCCTGCGTCATTCCGGAGCCTGCGACCGTTCCGAGCTTTTCTTGTAGTTCCTCGTATTCTTCATCTGACTTCCAGGTAATCCCCTTAGAGCCTATGCCCAATTTGGCAACCAAAGGCCCCAGGGCTGTCATCATTTTGTAAGTATTAGGGTAATCTCTTGTGACCACAGAGAGATTCGGCAGGGTCTTACCCGGTATGGGCTCCACTTCCCCTTTCTTCCAATCCTTGACGGTCGGTTGGGCAATTTCACCGGGTGAGTCGTGGAGTAGGGGAGTAGCCACCAAATCCTTCTGTTCACCAAGATGGTTTGCAGCGAGTTCCGAAAACTTCTCAGCAATGGCCTTGAACTGATCCCAGTTGGTCCTGGTTTCCCAGGGAGGATCAATGGCAGGGTTGAAAGGATGGATAAAGGAATGCAGATCTGTGGTACTGAGATCGTGCATCTCATACCAGGAGGCTGCCGGCAGGGCCACGTCCGAGTACATGGCACTGGTGGACATCCGGAGTTCTAGGGTGACCAGGAGATCCAGCTTGCCTTCCGGAGCCGGATCTCTCCATTGTACCTCCTCAGGCTTTTTCTCACCCTCTTTGTTGAACACCGCATTGTCGGTCCCCAAGAGATGTTTGAGAAAATATTCGTGCCCCTTGCCGCTGGCGCCCAGAAGGTTTGCCCGCCAAAGAAAAAGAAGTCGAGGCCAATTTTCTGGACCGTCCGGGTCCTCGAGGGCGAACTTAACTTCACCCGTCTTTAATTTGTCCACCGCATAGGAGATGATCTCCTCATCAGAATTAGCTCCACTCTCCATTGCTTCCTTGCAGAGATCCAACGGGTTTCGATTGAACTGTGGATAGGAGGGCAGCCAGCCGAGTCTAGCGGCAATGACATTATAATCAGCCAGGTGTTTGTCCACCACAGTCTCGGCCAAGGGCGAACCGATATGCTTGGCGTCGAAGGTCTCGTAGCGGTACTGGTCCGTGGCAAAATAATAGAACGAGGTTCCATTTTGTTGTCGGGGAGGCCTCCGCCAATCCAGCCCAAAAGCAATGGCAGCCCAGGATGCTTGAGGGCGAAGTTTTTCCTGACCAACATAGTGGGCCCAACCTCCGCCGTTCACCCCCTGACAACCGCAGAGGGTGGTGAGGTTCAGGATGGCCCGATAGGTCATGTCATTGTGGTACCAATGATTGGTGCCGGCACCGAGGAAAATCATGGATTTTCCCTTGGTTTTTTCGGCATTTTCGGCAAATTCCCGGGCCACCCGAATGACATCATCTTTGGGAACTCCGGTTATCGCTTCCTGCCAAGCGGGCGTGTAGGGCTTAGGATCGTCATAGTCTTCTGCAACTTCGCCTCCCTGGCCTCTGTCCACGCCGAGATTGGCGGCCATAAGATCAAAGACCGTTGTGACCAGGATTTCCCCGCCGTCCCCAGTGATCTTTTTCACCGGGACTTTGCCGATTTTTACCTCGGCACCATGAAAATCAAAAAACGGAAACCTAAGGGAAACCCAACCGTCATTTTCATTTGAAAAGCTTAAAAGAGGATCTACTGGTTCACCACTCTCTGAATCCAATTGGTGAAGATTCCAGCGACCCTCCTCATTCCAGCGAAAACCAATACTGCCGTTGGGGATTACGAAACTTTTGCTTTTCAAATCGTAGTAAAGGGTTTTCCATTCCGCGTTGTTTTGGTCGATATCCAAATCTGAAGCCCGCAAAAACCGCTCCGAAACGTTATGGTCTTCTTGGGGTTTGAGAATTACAGCAAAGGGTAGATCGGTGAAGGCCTTTGCATATGAGGTGAAATACTCAGACTGCCGGTCAAGATAGAATTCTTTGAAAATCACAAAGGTCATGGCCATGGCAAGGGCGGAATCGGTGCCCGCCTTGGCCGGAAGCCAGGTGTCGGCGAACTTGACATATTCAGCGTAATCCGGCGCCACCGCCGCAACTTTGGCGCCCCGGTAACGTGCCTCAGTATAGAAGTGGGCGTCAGGGGTACGGGTCATGGGCAAATTGCTACCCCAGACGATCATGTAGGTGGACTCGTACCAATCCGCACTCTCTGGGACATCGGTCTGTTCGCCCCAGATTTGGGGAGAGGCAGGCGGCAGGTCACAGTACCAGTCGTAGAAACTAATCATGGAAGCCCCGATCAGGGAGAGGAACCGGGCACCCGAGGCATAACAGACCATGGACATGGCAGGGATGGGGGTAAAACCGAAAACCCTTTCAGGTCCATATTTCTTGATGGTGTGAACGGTTGAAGCGGCGATGAGTGTGGCCGCCTCGTCCCAGGTAACTCTGACGAGCCCACCTTTGCCCCGCGCCTGTTGGTATTTTTTCCTCTTCTCCTCGTCCTCAACAACGCTCTGCCAGGCGAGTACAGGGTCCGGCTGGGACGTAAGGGACTCCCGCCACATCTCCAACAGAACGGAGCGAATATAAGGATACTTGAGCCTAACCGGACTGTAGGTGTACCAGGAAAAGGTGGCACCTCGGGGGCAGCCCCGGGGCTCGTGATCGGGGAGATCGGGTCCGCAACTGGGATAATCACCCTTCTGAGTTTCCCAGACTATGATCCCGTCCTTGACGTACACATCCCACGAGCAGGATCCGGTGCAATTGACCCCGTGGGTGGAACGCACTTTTTTGTCATACTGCCACCTTCTTCGGTAAAAATCCTCCCACTCCCGCTCGCCACAGCGGACCTCGGCCCAACCGCCGGCTATGGCTTCTTTTTCACACCCGTCTCGAGGTCGAAGAAAGCGGAGAGATGACAAGAGGTTTTTCTTGGCCATGGGTTCCCTCCATATGGGTACTAGTTAGTTACCGAGTACTCTCGGAAAACGTTCTATGTTATGAGGGGTCAACAGTAAGTGGATTATGCTATCTAGCTGGACAGGTCAGATAGAGAAAATATATCAGCTGAAATTGGAAAGTTGTTTTCAGAGTGGAGCGAGAACGAATGCTCCAGAAATCGCTTCTCGACAGTATATACGGATATGGAAAATTTCAAGATATCGATGGTCTCCTCAGCGATGAATCCTACCATTTTGCCTTGCTCATTCCTGCCAGTGAATAGCTTCGACCGGACATGAATCAATGGCCTCTTCAATAAGATCCTCGGGTCCTCCTTCCGGTTTGATTACTTCTGACTTGCCTGTTTCCTCATTGAGTTGGAAAACTTCAGGGCAGATACCTTCGCAGCTTCCGCAACCGATGCATTCATCCTGATCAACGTAGATTTTACGGGACATTCCCTATCAACCTCGGCTTATTATCCGGGAGGGGGAAACCCCCTCCCGCCAGAACAGTCAATTACGTTTATCCCAAAATCGCCTTCAGATCTTCATCCGGAGTGGTGATGGGCTTGATGTCGAAGTTCTTCACCAGGACATCCAGTACATTGCCCGAGACAAATGCCGGCAGGGAAGGTCCAAGGCGAATGTCCTTGATTCCCAGATGGAGCAAGGATAGGAGGATTGCCACAGCCTTCTGCTCATACCAGGAACAAATAATGGACAGTGGCAAATCGTTGACACCTACTTCAAAAGCGTTGGCAAGAGCCACGGCAATCTGGACTGCCGAATGGGCATCATTGCATTGACCGATGTCCAGTAACCTTGGGATTCCACCGATATCTCCCAAATTTTTGTCGAAAAAGCGAAACTTGCCGCAGGCGAAGGTCAAAACCACGGTGTCCTCGGGAACCTTCTCCACAAACTCGGTGTAGTAGTTCCGACCGGGCTTGGCTCCATCGCAGCCCGCCACTACAAAAAAGTGACGGATGGCTTTGCCCTTTACCGCCTCGATGACCTTATCGGCAACACCTAAAACGGCATTCCTGCCGAAACCCACCATTACTTCCTTGCCGTTTGCATCCTCCTGAAAGCCCGGTAGAGAAAGAGCTCGATCAATGACCGGCTGAAAATTACGGTCGGATATATGGGCTATTCCAGGCCAGCCCACCAGACCGCAGGTAAAGAGGTTGCTCTTGTAGGGCTCTTTTGGTCTCTGAATGCAATTGGTGGTCATCAAGATGGCACCGGGGAATTGGGAAAAATCCCTACCCTGATTCTGCCAGGCCGTGCCGTAATGACCGTAAAAATGCTCATATTTCTTTAACTCGGGGTAGCCGTGGGTGGGCAGCATCTCGCCGTGACTGTAGACATTGATACCCTTGCCCTCGGTTTGCTTGAGAAGCTCTTCAAGATCCTTCAGGTCGTGACCCGAGACCAGGATGGCCTTGCCTTTCTTCGCACCCAGAGGCACCTTGGTGGGCACCGGATGGCCGTAGGTGCCGGTGTTCCCCGCATCCAGCAATTCCATGGTCCTCAGGTTGACCTCACCGCATTTTAGGACCAGGCCGATCCAATCTTCAAGACCCAAGTCCTCCCTCGGGATGGCGGCCAGACCCTCGTGGATGAAACCATATACTGCATCATCTTCCTGCCCGAGAATCTGGGCGTGGTCCGCATAGGCGCAGACACCTTTGATGCCGAACAACAAGATGTGTTTGAGAGAGAGGATATCTGGATTGGAACTGGGATATGATTGTATTCCCACAGCCTCACCCTGCTGAATGAGGTCATCTAAGGTGGAGGCGGGGGTAAAAGATGCTGGCCCCTCAGGGAAATCCACCTTGCCGCCGGCTGCCTTGACTTTATCCTTGAGCTGCTCCCGTTTTTCTGCGGCCTCATTGATCAAAGCCACGAACCGATCCGGGTCGAAATCCACATTGGTCAGGGTGGAAAAAGCGGCCTGAGCCGTGAAGACATTAATATCCCTGTCGCTAACACCCGCTTTCCGCCCCTCCACTGCACACTGGGACAAGCCGATAAGACCGTATACCAAGAGATCCTGAAGGGCAGCGATTTCGGGTTCCTTGCCACAAACCCCTATCTTGGTGCATCCTTCACCTTTCGCCGTTTGCTCACACTGATAACAGAACATAAACTCCTCCTTTTCTAATTCCTTGCGATAGTTTCATCATTTAAACCTTGAAGCCAGTTTTTCACTCTCCGATTTAATTAATTGTAACAATAATAGATCAGATTGGTACCACCATTGACCTAAGTCAAGAAATAAAAAAAACTTGAGAGTCCATTCTTCCAAATTGGAATAGTGTTGTTCCAAAACGGCATATCTTTCTCAAGGTTACGTTTACATGTTATTTGCAACTATTTAATATTACATATCTTTTAAAGTTTCCGTTTCTGGTATGATTACTGCTTTTAAGAATATAATCTTTCCGAGCATCTACGGAACTTTGGCTCTCAAGTCCTGGGAGTAAAATCATCAACATTTTCTAAGGAGAACAACATGGCAGAAGAAGTAAAAGAGGTAACAGAGAAAAAGAAAAAGGAGCTGCCCATTGCGGAGGTAACCACCTGCAAGTCAACCCAGCAGATGTTGCGCAAGGCAGCAGAAGACGGCGTAGAGACCGCCATGCACCGGGCGGCAGACATGAAGGCCTGTCCCATTGGAGCGGACTCTGCCTGTTGTAAACACTGTGCCATGGGCCCTTGCCGGCTCTCTTCCAAGGATCCCTATGGTAAGACTGGCGTCTGTGGTGCCAGCATAGACATCATTGCCTCGAGGAACTTTGCCAGGATGGTGGCCTGTGGTACGGCGGCTCACACTGACCACGGCATGACCATGCTGGATGTGTTTCGCGGGGTGGTGCAGGGCGAGATCAAGGACTATCAGATCAAAGACGAGCAGAAGCTTTTGGATGTGGCGGAGGGGCTCGGCATAGAGACTGAGGGTCGTGCGATCAAAGAAATCGCCATGGATCTTTACGAGGAGTTGGAGCGAACCTACACACAGGTTGAGGGAGAGATTCCCTATGCCAACCGGGTACCCCCGAAGACCTTGGAGAAGTGGCGTGAGGCGGGGATCGTGCCCCGGGGAGCCATGCGTGAGATCATGGAGATCATGCACCGGACGCACATGGGGGTGGATCAGGACTACGAGAACATGGTGAAGCAGTGTTCCCGGACAGCCCTGGCTGATGGTTGGGGTGGTTCCACTAGCCGGTGTGGACATGGGCTGTTTGGACGAGAAACAGGTGAACATCATCGTCAACGGTCATGAGCCCAATCTGTTTGAGTCCATCATTGCTTCGGTCAATGATCCCAAGCTGTTGAAGGAAGCAGAGAAGGCCGGAGCCGAGGGCATCAACATCTTGGGGATGTGCTGCTCCGGGGCTGAGGTATTGAGCCGTCACGGGGTACCCCATGCGGGTAATTTCATGAGCACCGAGGCGGTTTTGATTACCGGTGCGGTGGATTGTATGGCGGTGGACGTGCAGTGCATTATGCCTGCTCTGGCGCCTTTGGCCGAGTGTTACGGCACCAAATTTTTCACCACCAACCCCAGGGCCAAGATGGAAGGTGCTCAGCACATCGAGTTTGACGAGTTCAAACCGCGCCAGTGCTCGGACAAGATAGTGAAAGAGGCCATCGGTCGGTTCAAGAACCGCAAGGTCCCGATCGTGATTCCGCAGAACAAATCTTTGGGGATTCACGGCTTCAGCCACGAGTATATCAACTACATGCTGGGCGGGACCTTCAGGGCTTCTTATGTGCCACTGAATGACAACATCATCAACGGTAGGATTCGGGGTGTTGTCGGTGTGGTTGGTTGCACCAACCCCAGGGTACGTCAGGACTATGTGCATGTGGAGTTGGTCAAAGAGTTGATCAAAAATGATATCCTGGTGGTACAGACTGGTTGTTCGCAGATAGCTCTGGCCAAGGCCGGCTTGATGAAGCCCGATGCTTCGGTTCTGGCTGGAGACGGATTGCAGGAGGTCTGTGAGACTGTTGGTATGCCCCCGGTACTGGGACTGGGCTCCTGTGTGGACAACAGCCGGATTTTGATTGCCTGTGCTGAGATGGTGAAGACCGGTGGTTTGGGTGACAGTATTGCGGACCTGCCGGTTGCCGGTGTTGCCCCTGAGTGGTACAGCGAGAAGGCCATAGCCATTGGTCAGTATGTTGTGGCTTCAGGGATCTATACCGTCTTTGGCGTGACCTTCCCCACCATAGCCGATACCAAGTTCCACAATTTGCTCTTTGACGGTTTGGAGAAGCAGGGATTTGGCAAGTGGGGTTTTGCCAAAGAACCTGACCAGATGGCGGCTATGATCATCGACCATATCGACAAGAAGCGCGAGGCCCTGGGTATCATGGGCGAGCGTGAGCGTGTACTCATGGATATGGCTGATCGTCAGGCTCTGGAGGTTGAAGAGGCTGCTGAGTAATGCTCACTGATCAAGATTAAGTTGATGAGCATGGTCTAAGCGGTTAAGCGAATATAATTCAATACCTCTTACGTAAGGAGGATACGAAATGTCAAGGTTAGTTGCATTTGCCGCCATACAGGGGGCTTACAACATCGTTCAGAAGGCGGAGGGCAAGCTCAAGGAGGCCGTGGAAAAATACGGCCCGGACCAGAAGCTGGAATTTCCCGACACCGCCTATTACCTGCCCATTATCTATTCACTCTTGGGCGCAAAGATTGAGAAACTGGCTGATGCTGAACCGGTAATGGAAAGGGTTCGCCAATTGCTTCCTCCCCACATGAAGGGCAAGATTCATGTGCCCTATCTGGGCCATACCCTGGATGCCGGAATGGCAGCCATTCTGGCGGAGGAAATAGCAGAAGCGATCCGTTATGTTGAAGATCCTGATTTTTACACCACGGAGGAGGATCCCGACACAGGAGCCGGGCAACTCTGGGTGGGCGCTGCCCACGACGTTATCATGCGTAAGCGCGGTATCGAGTTTGTGGATGGCAGCGCTCCGGGGTTTGCTGCAATAGTAGGTGCGGCTCCAGATCCGGAAACAGCCAAGTACATCGCCGAAGAGTACCAGAAAAAGAACCTCTATGTGTTCATGTGTGCCAACCAGGGCGGTACAACTTTTACCGAGCAGTTGATTGAGGCTGGGGTGCAGATCGGCTGGAACACCCGGCTGGTGCCCTTTAGCCCGGATATTTCGGGAGCGGTTTTCGCTCTGGGTTTTGCCAACCGGGCCGGCATGGCTTTCGGTGGCATCAAGCCCGGCGACTACAAACGCATGCTGGAATACAACAAGAATCGTGTTTTCGCCTTTGTCAACGCTCTGGGTGAGGTCAATGCCGAATGGGCCGCCAATGCGGCCGGGGCAATCAACTGGGGATTTCCCACCCTGGCGGACTCCGACATTCCTGAGATTCTGCCCACCGGTGTTTGTACCTACGAGCATGTGGTGGCAAATGTGCTGCATGAGGAGATGCCGGCCAGATCCATCGAGGTGCGTGGTCTGAAGGTTGCCATCACCGAGATTCCGGTACCGGTTTCCTACGGTCCGGCCTTCGAGGGAGAGCGCATCCGCAAGGATGATCTTTTCGTGGAATGCGGCGGCGGTCGCACCCCTTGTGTGGAGTGGACCACCATCGCCGATATGGATGCGGTGGAGGACGGCCTGGTTGAGGTAGTAGGCAAGGACCTCCCCGACTGCAAAGAGGGCGAAAAGCTGCCCCTGGCGGTGGTGGTAGAGGTTGCCGGTCGCAAGATGCAGGAAGACTACGAGCCCATTTTGGAGCGGCAGATTCACCACCTGGTGAACTATGCCCAGGGGATCATGCACATCGGCCAGCGTGATATTGCCTGGTACCGGATCGGCAAGGCCGCGGTGGAAAAAGGCTTCACCCTGGAGCACATAGGCAAATTGCTGCACGCCAAGTACCATCAGGACTTTGGCGCCATTTTCGACAAATGCCAGGTGAAGATCTACACTGATGAGAAAAAGGTCAAGGAGGTCACCGCGCAGGCCAGGTCAGTCTATGGTACTCGTGACGCCCGCATCGAGGGGATGACTGACGAGACCACGGATATCTACTACTCCTGCACCCTGTGCCAGTCCTTCGCCCCTAATCATGTGTGTGTGGTGAGCCCCGAGCGTACCGGGCTCTGCGGCGCCTACAACTGGATGGACTGCAAGGCCTCCCACGAGATCAACCCCACCGGTCCCAACCAGCCTATAGAGAAGGGTGAGACCCTGGATGAGAAGTTCGGTAACTGGAAAGGGGTAAACGATTTCGTCTTCAAGGCCTCCCGTCAGGCGGTCTCAAGCTACAACTTCTACAGCCTGGTTTACGATCCCATGACCACCTGCGGCTGCTGCGAGTGTGTGGCGGCGATCCTTCCCAGCTGCAACGGCATCATGACCGTCAACCGCGAGTACAACGAGATGACTCCTTGCGGTATGAAGTTTACCACCCTGGCAGGAACAATAGGTGGTGGCCAGGTGACCCCGGGGTTCGTGGGGCACAGCAAGTACAATGTCTGCCAGCGCAAGTTCGTCAGTGGAGACGGTGGCCTCCTGCGGCTCGTGTGGATGCCGACGATGCTAAAGGAAGAGCTCAAGGAACGGCTCCAGAAACGGGGCGAGGAATTGGGTATCCCGGATCTGATTGACCGGATTGCCGATGAAACTGTTGGGACCACCGAGGAGGAAATTCTGCCCTTCCTCCAGGAGAAAAAACATCCGGCTCTGGAGATGGATCCGATCATGTAGGCAAACCAAGTGTGCGGGGGGAAACATTCCCCCCGCTTTTTCAGACCTGTTTTCTGGAGGTTGAGGAGAACAAGCTATGGGATTGACTGGAATTCAGATTTTTAAATTGCTTCCAAAGACCAACTGCGGTGAATGCGGGGTGCCCACCTGTCTTGCTTTTGCCATGGCCCTGGCCTCAGGCAGTGCGGAACTGGACGCCTGCCCTTATGTTTCCGATGAAGCCAAGGAACAGCTGGCAGAGAGCTCAGCGCCCCCCGTCCGGCCTCTTACTGTAGGCACCGGAGACTACGCGGTGAAGGTTGGTGGTGAGACTGTTATGTTCCGCCATGAAAAGACCTTCGTGAACCAGCCGGGTCTGGCCGTGTTGGTTAGCACCGAGATGGACGACGGTGCGGTAAACGACAAACTCGAAAAGTTGGATAAGTTTCAGTACGACCGCGTAGGGCTCAACCTGAGGGCGGAAATGGTGGCAGTCAAAGACGCCGCCGGTGATGCCGACGCTTTCGTTGCTCTGGTCAACAAAGTGAAGGATGCTTCTCAGGCCGCGCTTATTCTCATGAGTGACGACCCGGATGCACTGAGTGCAGGGGTCAAGGCCTGTGCCGACCGCAAACCCCTCATCTATGCGGCCACAGAGGATACCGCTGATGCCTTGGGCGAGCTGGCCAAGGAAACAGGATGTCCTTTGGCGATTCGGAGCAGTGATGGCTATGATGGCCTGAT
>CAMYLW010000048.1 GCA_947259475.1 Thermodesulfobacteriota bacterium | reverse complement strand
AATTGGGCATTGATCCTGCTACCATTGATGGTTATCAACGGGAAGAGTACACCCACATGGCTGTGGCAGTGGATGTGTTGAGTGGCAGTTGTGATGTGGGTATGGGAATTCATGCGGCGGCCCAGGCCTTGAATCTCGATTTTATCCCGGTAACCACTGAACGATATGATCTGGTGATTCCCGCCGTCCATTATGATAATCCACTGGTGCAAAGTCTTCTCCAGGTCATTGCTACCCGAGAATTTAAAAATCAGGTAATGGCGCTGGGCGGCTACGACATACGGGATACCGGTCGCATAATGGGTTCCGGGGTAGGGGGGGAAGAAACTGAATAGCGAGAAGGCATAGAGCAAAGGGAAATACAGCTGGCAGAAATCAGAGGTCAGAGATCAGGGGTAAAGCTGATCTCTGATCTCCGACTTCTGACCTCTATGATAGACGACTTCAACGGTTTCAACGATTTACCGTTTACACCTGGATTCTGAATTTTTTGAATAATAAAGGAAAATCGTTTTGTCAGATCATAAGCTCAAAGAACAGATCAAGAGACTCAACCAGATTGGTATTGCCCTTACCAGCGAAACTCACCTGCCGACTCTGTTGGAGCTCATTGTCCGTGAGGTTCGTGGTTTTACTAGGGCTGACGCAGGAAGTCTCTATAGCGTAGACAGAAACCAAATACGATTCGAGGTAGCGCAAAATGACACCCTAGCAGCCCGCAAGAATGAAGTCTACGAATCGTTTAGACCTTATCCCATGCCATTGGATAAAACCAGCATCGCAGGCTACGTGGCAATTACCGGAGAGACATTGAACATCTCTGATGTTTACGATCTCACCGGAGACGAAGAATACCGTTTCAACCCGGCCTTTGATGACCGCAACCGCTACCGCACCAGATCTATGCTTGTGGTGCCAATACGGACCCAGCAGAATGAAATTCTCGGAGTACTTCAACTAATCAATTCCTTGGACAAACAGAACAATGTTGCCGTGTTTGACAGCGAGCAAGAGGATTTGGTGGCATCACTTGCCTCACAGGCAGCCGCTACCATCCAGAATGCTCGTCTCATTAATGCCGTTCATGAGATTTTTGCGGCCCTGGTGAGGTATTCGGCTTCTGCAATCGATGCCAGAAGTCCTCATACCGCTGGGCACTCTCGCCGAGTGGCCACCTATTCCATGCGGCTGGCCCGGTCGGCCAATGAGGAAACCGAGGGGACTCTGACGGATGTGTTTTTCAGCGACAAGGAACTGGAGGAGCTCAACTACGCGTCCTGGCTTCATGACATAGGTAAGATCGGAGTGCGGGAAGAGTTGCTGGAAAGGGTTGACCGTCTTACTCCCGCCTCAATGGAACTAATCTCGACTCGATTTGAAGCAATCAAATTGGCTGTGGCCAGAGACTTTGAACGCCAGCGGAGAGCTGAAGGAGGCTCAAAAGAAACTGACCATGCTGAACTTGAAAGGAGACTGCGGGAAGTTGATGAGGACTTGGGATTCATCAGGAGAATCAACAAGGCAACGCGACTCAGTTCTGAGGAAATCCGGCGAATCGAGGAAATCCAGACAGAAAGTTTCCGAAATGCTCGGGGCGAGGTGAGGGCCTATCTCAGCGAGGAGGAGGTTCATCACCTGAGCTTACCTTCAGGAAACCTTACCGGTAAGGAGTTCCAGGAAGTCCGAGGACACGTGCTCCAGACGCTGAATATTATCAATAAAATTCCTTTTACCAACGATCTCGAACGTATCCCAGTGATCGCTGCGGCCCATCACGAAAAACTGGATGGCTCGGGGTATCCCCTTGGTCTTACTGCTTCAGACATTACGATCCAGGCACGCATCCTGGGTATCGCAGACGTCTACGATGCACTTACCGCGAGCGACCGTCCTTACCGAGGTGCGATGCCGGTACAAGAGGCTTTGCAGCACCTGATCAAGGAAGCCGAAGCGGGAAAACTGGATCGTGATCTGGTAGACTTGTTTGTAAGCAAAAAGCTCTATGAAGGAGTGACCTAAGGAACAGCAGGCAGTAGGCAGTACACAGCAAGCAGTGAAGAGGATGTGTAAAGAATGTCTAAGAAGAATGTTCTTGCAGCTTTGGAACGGGTAGCCGAGAAACGAATTAACGAGGCGATACAGCGCGGTGAATTCGACAATCTCCCTGGCAGTGGGAAGCCGCTCAATCTGGAAGACGACCGACAAATCCCAGATGATCTTCGTTTAGCCTATAAAATATTGAAGAACGCTGACTGCCTGCCTCCAGAGCTAGAGTTGAAAAAGGCAATCAGAACCGCCGAAGAATTACTGAGCTCACTAAAAGACGAGAGAGCCAAGTATCGCCAGATCAAGAAGATCAATTATCTCATAATGAAGTTGAACACGATGCGAAACGGCTCAGTGCAGTGGGAAGAGAAACAGTTGTATTATGAGAAGATGACGGAGAAGGTTGGGGCGAGTAAAGGATCTAGGAAGAAGAAATAGGAAGGCAGGTCAGAGAACCGAAGGACTTTTCTGGAGTAATGGAGTAATGGAGTAATGGAGTAATGGAAAAGCTTTAATTCTTTAATTAAGGAAGTTTATTAATCCCATTACTCCTGTACTCCACTACTCCAACACTCCAAAACGGGTTTTTCTGGACGCAGCCGCTGGAATACAACCAAACCCAGACAAGCTCTACATGTATCGCACAGTGATTTATGCACGAGATGTCTATCGCCCAGTCAATATTGGATATCATCCTTCAGGAAAGCGGGAATCACAAGGTCACCCGTGTGCTTTCCGTTGCACTGAAAGTGGGAGAGTTGAGCGCTGTAGAGACTGAGTCGCTTCGTTTTTGCTTTGAACTTCTGACCAAGGGAACAGCGGCCGAGGGGGCAAAGCTGGATATTGAGCGGGTTCAGGTGACATGCCGCTGCCAGGATTGCGGCTCGAATTTCACGGTGCAGGAGTTGGTATTCAACTGCCCTTCCTGCCAGGGTGTCAGAGTGGAAATGTTGAGTGGCCGGGAACTGAGTGTGGAGAGTTTTGAGGCGGAGTGAGCATGGAGCATGGGGCATGGAGTAGGACATTAGTCATATGCCTGCGGCGTCATTAGGTCATTACGCTTCGCTGTCACTTGTTGTAATAGGTAGAAGACGGGATTAAGGAACTGAGGGATTAGGGAATTTGAGATATCCGATGCGCGATAAAGATTTACCGTTTACCGTTTTCTGCTAACTCCTGGCTCCTCGGTTTTTTTGATTGCAGATTTTTCGGCTGATCGCTGACAGCTGATGGCTGAAAGCTGATAGCTTAATACAACCGACCAAACAGACATTGGATAGATGAGAAATGATATAAATGCTAAATGTGAAATGAGAAATGACAGATGACCCTGAAAATACCTGTAGTACGTAATATTTTGGAAGCAAATGAACGGTTAGCCGAAGACAACCGGCGAATATTTCGCGAGGCTGGCCTTCTTGTCATCAACTTGATGAGCGGTCCAGGGGCTGGTAAGACTTCTTTGCTTGAGCGGACCATTGAGGCACTGCAGCCTGAGATTCGCATCGGAGTAATCGAGGGAGACATACAGTCTTCTTACGATGCGGAGCGCATTAGCCAGAAAGGGGTCCAGGTGGTGCAGCTCAATACAGGTGGTGCTTGTCACCTGGACAGCAATATGATCAAGTCTAGTCTTGATGCTCTGGATCTCGACACCCTGGATCTATTGGTGGTTGAAAACGTGGGAAATCTGGTGTGTCCAGCGGAGTTCAATGTGGGTGAGGACATGAAGGCCATGATCCTAAGTGTTCCGGAAGGTGATGATAAACCACTTAAGTATCCCCTGATGTTTCAAGAGTCCCGGGCGTTACTCATTAACAAGATTGATTTACTCCCTTATGTCAACTGCGATGTGGGGAAAATAAGAGAGCGGGCCTTGCAGCTCAATGCCAATCTGGAAATTTTCGAGATCTCCTGCCGCACTGGTGAAGGGTTGGATGGCTGGGCCGATTGGCTCAGGCAGCAGGTGAGTGCCCGCGAAGCTGGAGGAGATGGCGCAGAGACTTAGAGTTCACATCCAAGGTATTGTTCAGGGTGTGGGATTTCGTCCGTTTATTTATCAACTGGCTCACCGTCACCGGTTAAACGGCTACGTTGTCAACACGCCGAAGGGCGTGGAACTTGAGGTGGAGGGGGGCCGAGATGCTCTCCACCATTTTCTCAAAGAACTGCCTGCATCGGTCCCGCCTCTGGCAAGCATTACCCAGATAGAAACTGAGGAACTCCCTGCCGCTGCCTACAGCACTTTCGAGATCAAGGCCAGCGAAGAGGGTGAAGAGCGAGCAGCCCTCATATCGCCGGACACAACAAGCTGCAGCGATTGCCTCCGGGAACTCTTTGAGCCGCAAGACAGGCGACACCTCTATCCTTTCATTAACTGCACCAACTGTGGACCACGATACACTATCATTAACGACATTCCCTATGACCGGCCCAAAACCTCCATGGCAGTCTTTACTATGTGTGACGATTGCGCCCGTGAATATCACGATCCACTTGACCGACGCTTTCATGCACAGCCCAATGGTTGTTGGAGCTGCGGTCCTCGGGTGTGGCTGGCGGACAGCAATGGCGAAGAGTTAAAGATTTCAGAGCCGATATCTGAGGCAGCAAAGCACCTCAGCCAGGGTGCTATTGTGGCCGTAAAGGGACTGGGAGGATTTCACCTGGCCGTTGACGCCAGCCAAAATGAGGCGGTAAAAAGGCTTCGCTGGCGGAAGGGGAGGGAAGAGAAGCCTCTTGCCCTCATGTCGTCAAGCTTGGAGCAGATTGAACGGTATGCACTGGTTGGAGATGAAGAGCGACGACTGCTCACTTGCTCCCAACGCCCAATTGTAATTGTCCCAAAGCGACCGGAAAACACCATCGCCCCCGAAGTGGCTCCAAGGAATCGCTATTTCGGGGTGATGCTCCCGTACACTCCTCTGCACTACCTGCTCCTTTCTCATCCATTTCTGGCTCTGGTCATGACCAGTGGTAATATCAGCGAGGAGCCCATTGCCATCGATAACCTCGAGTCAGTGGAGCGGCTAGGAAAGATAGCCGACTATTTTCTTTTCCACGACAGAGATATTCTCTTGCGCAGTGATGATTCAATCCTAAGGCCAGCGGGAGGGCAACCCAGACAAATTAGGAGATCAAGAGGGTACGTGCCAGTACCGATTTTTCTCAGAAAACCGGTGGTTGAGGTCCTGGCCCTGGGAGGGGAACTGAAAGGCACCATTTGTCTGACTAAAGAGAATCGGGCATTTGTCGGGCAGCACCTTGGTGATCTGGAAAACCTTGAAACTTTGGAGTTTCTTGAACTGACAGTCCGGCATCTTCGACGTATTCTAGAGGTGAACCCTCGCTTGCTTGTTCATGACCTCCACCCAGACTACCTGACAACCCAAGTGGCCCTGGCTCAAGATGAACTGCCCACTCTGGCAGTGCAACATCACCACGCCCACGTGGTGAGTTGTATGGCAGAGCACGGATTGGAGGGCAAAGTTTTGGGCCTAGCCCTGGACGGAACCGGCTATGGTGATGATGGCTGCATCTGGGGAGGAGAAATCCTGGTAGCGGATGAACGAAACTATGAGAGGGTAGCGCACTTTGACTATGTCCCTATGCCTGGAGGCGCGGCTGCCATCAAAGAACCATGGCGGATGGCGGTTGCCTATTTGTGGGCTGGTCTGGGGGAAGAGGTTTTCCAGCAAGACTTGCAAGTGCTTCAAAGTTGGGACCACGATCAGATTGCAGTGCTCATACAAATGATGCGACGGGGATTTAATAGCCCACTCACATCCAGCTGTGGGCGGCTTTTTGATGCTGTCGCTGCACTTATAGGTGTGAGGGACCGCATTGCCTACGAAGGTCAGGCGGCCATTGAACTCGAACAATGCATGGAGCCCACTACGGACAAATATCACTACGAGTTCAAAAAGGTTGAAAGGAAAATGCTTCTTAGCGCCACAAGCATCTTCACCCAGGTGTTTGATGATGTGGTTTCAGGAGTGGCGCCGGAACTGGTCAGCGGCAAGTTCCATCAGACTCTGGTTGCAATGTTTGCCGAGATCTGTTCGTCTCTATGCGAGCTTTATGGGCTGAACAGGGTGGTTTGTTCCGGAGGTGTATTCCAGAACGTTTTTCTTCTGGAGAACCTGGAGGACCGCTTGGAAGCATCTGGATTGGAAGTCTACACACCCCAACTTATTCCGGCCAATGACGGTTGCATTTCTCTAGGTCAAGCAGTTATTGGAGCGATGCATCTGGAAGAGGAATAATCGTGGTGATACAATGCTCGTGACCTTATGATCAATTGTCTAACGTTATAAATCCGAATATCGAATATCGAAATTGGTCCTTCGGACTCCCCACCCTGCGGGCGGGGCCCCAGTTTCGAAACAAATTCGAATTTTCAAAATCCCAATGACCAAAACAGAGAATGAGTCAAGTTGAACAATTCCGTTTTGAACATTTGAGCATTCGGATTTCGGATTTCCAGCTTCAGCTGTGAAGGAGGGAGATTATCGACTATGAAATACCAGGATGAATATCGAGATCCGGAGCTGGCAGAGAGGATCGTGTCGGCTATTAATAAGAAGTCTCGCACACCTGTCCGGTTCATGGAGGTCTGTGGTACACACACTGTAGCCATTTTTCGTTCCGGCTTAAAAGAACTTCTCCGCGAGACCATCACCTTGATCTCTGGTCCCGGGTGTCCCGTTTGCGTAACTTCTCCCGAGGATATTGACCGGGCCATCAAGCTCTGCCGAGAACCAGATGTGACGGTGGCAACATTTGGAGATTTAATGCGGGTACCCGGTTCGGAGTCATCTTTGCACCAAGAGAAAGCACGAGGTGCAGATGTGCGGATGGTGTACGCTAGCATGGATGCGCTGGAACTGGCTCGCAAACATCAGGACCGCCGGATAGTTATGATTGGTATCGGGTTCGAGACCACAGTACCTACCATAGCAGCAGCCGTCTACCAGGCCCAGCAGGAAGGGTTGGATAATTTCCTGGTTTTCTCAGCGCACAAGTTGTTGCCTCCCGCACTTGATGCACTTCTGGCCGGTGAAGAAGTGCGTATCGATGGCTTCATATGCCCGGGCCACGTAACCACTATAATTGGGACCGAGCCCTATCAGGAGGTGGTAGATCGATACGGTAAGCCGTGTGCGATCAGCGGCTTTGAGCCGGTGGATATTCTGCAAAGCATTGATATGCTGGTTTCCCAAATTGAGGAGCAACGGTGTGAGGTAGAAATTCAGTACGCTCGCGCAGTGCATTCGGAGGGCAACCCCAAGGCTAGACAACTCATGGAGGAAGTGTTTGAACAGACAGATGGTCTGTGGCGCGGGCTTGGCTCGCTTCCTCAAAGCGGCCTGAAGCTGAGAGGAAAATACCGCACTCACGCTGCCGAAAGCCATTACGATCTAACCGTACCCCCGACCGATGAAATGCCAGGCTGCCGCTGTGGCGAGGTACTTCGGGGGGTGTGTACTCCCCCAGAGTGCGCACTCTTTCGAGAGCATTGTAATCCGACAAATCCATATGGTCCCTGCATGGTTTCCACTGAAGGCACCTGTGCAGCGTATTTTAAATACCATCTGGAATAAAAGATTGAGGAATTAAAGGTTTCAGGTGTCAGGGAAGAAAAACAAAAAAGCTGAAATCTGAACACTGAAGCCTTAGTCATTGGGATTTGGGATTTCAGATTCTAGGCACTTTAGTTCATTTTAGGCATTTTCCATTTAGCCACTTCAGCTGACTTTCAGCACTCTGAGGAAAGGCCCCATGAAGATCGAGAGAATCCAAATGGATCACGGTGCCGGCGGCAGGGCGTCGCAGGATCTTGTAGCCAAAACTTTCATTCCTGCCTTGGCAAATCCTATTCTCACAGAACTCAACGACAGCGCTCTGCTGGAGTTCCAAGGTGTGCGGTTGGCAATGAGCACAGACTCTTATGTGGTGGATCCGATTTTTTTCCCGGGAGGCGATATCGGCAGCCTAGCCGTGCATGGAACCGTAAACGATCTGGCCATGCGTGGAGCCCAGCCCAGCTACCTTAGTGTGGGTTTTATTCTGGAAGAGGGGCTGGAGCTGACAGATTTGGAGCGGTTGGTGACCTCCATGGGCGCAGCAGCCCGGGAGGCTGGGGTGCAGGTGGTGGCTGCGGACACCAAGGTTGTGGACCGAGGCAAGGCGGACCGGATCTTTATTAACACTGCCGGGCTTGGCATTATTGCCCCCGGCGTAGATGTTGCCGGTCAGAATGCGAGACCCGGAGATATTGTCTTGATCAACGGGCCCATGGGTGACCATGGCGTTGCTGTGCTTTCCACCCGGGAAGGGCTCTCCTTCCAGACAGAAATAGAAAGTGACTCGGCGTCTCTCAATGGGTTGGTGGCCGCCATGTTGGCGGCGAGCAACAAGATTCACGTGTTGCGAGATCCCACCCGCGGCGGCGTTGCCACTGCCCTTAATGAAGTGGCCAAGCAGTCAGGGGTCGGCATTCGGTTGGAAGAGTCCAATCTGCCGGTGCGGCCGGAGGTGAACGCAGCCTGCGAGATGCTGGGACTGGATCCCTTGTATGTGGCCAATGAGGGAAAGGCGCTTGTTTTTGTGGCGCCAGAGGACGCTGAGTTAGTCTTAAACGCCATGCGCCAGCATCCCCTGGGTGAGGAAGCTTGCGTCATAGGTGAGGTTGTCTCTGAGCACCCAGAGAGGGTGGTTGTCCAAACCGGAATAGGTGGCCGCCGCATTGTAGATATGCTCAGTGGAGAACAATTACCACGAATATGTTAGATGAGTGAACTCAAATGTCCGGTGCCAACGTGACGCTGCGACGAGACGAGAGGTCGGGGAAAAAAGCGGGTTGACGACTTTTGCTTCTCCCGTCTCGCACGTCTTGCTTCTAATGCTATTCCTCTTCCAGGGCCAGCTCGATTAAACGATCGAGAAGTTCGGAAAAACT